>JACTVF010000274.1 GCA_019695435.1 Methanoregulaceae archaeon
TTTGGATTCAACTTCTAGCTGGGATGTGGTAGGATGGTGGAATGCCAATGCAGCAGCGAGTCACGAACGAGCAGGTAATCGCGGCGTATCGAGAGACTGGCTCCGTTTGGAAGGCTGCCGAGCAACTTGGCATAAACGGCCAATCGGTGTGGGAACGCCTGCGGCACCTAGCGGTGCCCCTTGCAAATACGGCGTGGTCCACTGAAGAATTGACGGCGGCCACAACCTTAGCGAGTTCCGCCCTTCCGATTTCACAGATAGCCATGCGGCTGGGACGCACCTATGCAAGTGTGGCGGCAAAGCTGAGCGAGCAAGGTGTGGAGCATGCCTATAAGACTCCGCGCAAGGTGAAGCGCGGTGTGGGGCTGACCAAGCCAGCTATTATCGCTCTGGCTAGGCATCTGTTGGCGACTGGAATGACGGTTACCAAGGCCGCCAAGATGCACCGATTGTCGACTACAGGGCTTGTGCATGCCTTGCAGGTTAAAGCGCCTGAGCTGTGGGCGGAATACGTGCATCGCTACGGAAGCTTGCCTGCTAAAAAGTGCCCCGGATGTGGTGGTGACTTCACGCCGCTTAGCGCACGGCAGCTATACTGCACCAACCGCTGTGGTTCCCACGCACGAACTGACCAGACCTACTTCGGCGGTAGGCGGCGAACAGCCATTGGGCTTGTTGAAGGTATATGTCAGCTATGCAATAAGCAGAAGACTGGGCTGGCGGCGCACCACGTACTGGGTAAAGAGAACGACCCGGACAACAGGTTGCTAATCGCACTGTGTTCTGGCTGCCACCAGCTTGTTGGTATTCTTGGTCGCAGGTCAGATGGCGACAGCCCTGAATTCTGGCAGAACTTAATAGCGCTGGCTGTGGCACGCGCGTGGGCCGACAAGGGCCGCAACGCAGCAGGCGCTTACGTTGAAGTTGCAATCGAAGAACTGAACGAATCCGATATAGAGGTGTTACCGTGAAGCTGCTCGCCACCTTGTTGCTGTTCCTCGCATGCGCTATTCCAGCGGTCGCCGGATTGACCCCGGCGCAAATCAAAGCACAAAAAGCATCCCACACGATTTATGCGAAGGCGACCTTTGAGAAGTCGGGCTGCAGCTCTACCGCTGTTGCGCCGTACGCCTTATTGACGGCCAGTCATTGTGAGGTTCCGTCAACGACCGTGCAGGTCGATGGTAAGCCCGCCATCATTGTGGCCATCCTGCGCGATGACAACGACCATTCCATTTACCTTCTCAACGGCATCGGCTTCGCCGATTACGTGGAAATCGACGAGGACCCGCTCAGCGTAGGCGACGAAGTGTTCATGTTCGGCAGCCCCGGTACGTTTAACGGATTGTTCCGCAAGGGCTATGTCATGGGCCTTTCAAAAGAGATTTCCCCGCAGCTGGCTGCGTTGTTGGAGATATTCGGAGCGGATGTTCCAACGGCGGAATACTATTACTCCTTCATGAGCAGTCGCGGCGACTCCGGCGCGGGTATCTTCGACGTGAACGGGAAGCTGCGCGACGTTCTGAGCTTCGGGCAACCCACGGATGGGAAGCCGGGCGCTCCGATTGTCAGCGGCGGCTACGCTCTGGAATTCACGCAGGGAGACTTCGACACCATGCGGCGCTTCCGACCCGAGCCACCCCCACAAATATAGCTTGCTGCCCGCCAGTTACTGAGGTAAACTGGTGACCGAGGAGAACTTCCCGATGTCCACGTCCAATGTTCCTGCTCCAACCAACGTGCCCGGTACGGTGACGGCGACCTTTGTCACCGACGTCGTCCGGGTACTGACCCTTCCGGCGCGGATAAGCGCCTACGTGGTGGCCCACGAGAAGCTGCTGCTGGCCGGGCTGGCCGCGCTGGTACTTTGGTACGGTATCGGCAAGGTCGAGGCCGTCATAAAGGCCCACGACCAGCACAACCTAGCCGTGGCGCAGGCCACACTCGCCGCCACGACCGCCCACAACGCGGTCCTCGATGCACAAGCCCAGCGGGATACGGCGGCGGCCACAGCGGCCACACAGGTGGCGGCGCAGGCCAATTTACGGCTTGCCCAGTCCAACAATGCCCTAGCGGCAGCCCTTGCCAAGCAGCAGGCGGCGGACAAGACCCTTCCACCCCCGGCCCTTGCCCAGCGCATCGAGACGTTGGCGGGCGCTCCGGCGGGCTCGGTGACCCCCGGCCCCGGCGGGTATACCGTGACCCAAGATGGCGCGGTCCAGATTGCGGTGGCGCTCGAAAGCGTCCCGACCCTCATCGCCCAACTGAAGAATACGCAGGACATGGCGCGGAACACGCAGACCGCCCTCGACACCCGCACCAAGGAAGCCACGGACCTTCACAGCGAAGTGGCCGGGCTCAAGACCCAGATTACGCAGGCGGACACCGTCTGCACCGACAGGTTGAAAGTGCAGCACGATAAGGACGTGGCTACCGGCAACAAGAAGGCCATCTTCGCAGCCATCATCGGCTTCGTCTTCCACGCTGCGCTGCACGGAGGGCTGTGATGCAATTCCAATTTACCACGGTAAGGGGCGCGATTGAAAAGCCGCTGCCACCCTTGGCGCAAAAGCTCATCGATTTTCTTTCCAAGACGAAGCGCGGCCAGCTCATCGACACAGCAGGTGTATTGAACTCAATAGGCGTAAGCAGCAACCACTTGTACCTGCTGCTCAGGACCACGAAGATCAAGGATTACTACCGCAAGGTGAACGGGAGAGGCTGGTTCGGTTCGCTCGCAACAATCAAGTTACTCGACAAGGAGACCACCACAGATGCCCAACATTAAGGACGTCGTCAAAGGCAACCAAAAGAAGCTGTCCAAAGATGCGCGCCGCGAGCAGGTAAAGAAGCTCCTGCAAAAGCGCCCAATGAACGACCATGAGGCTGCCGAAGATGCGGGCGTCTCGGTCGCCATCATCCGCAGGATTCTCAAAGAGCTGCGCACTGGCGGGGCGAACTTCATCCGCACGGGCGACCGGCTGTTCCTGCACAATGTGGTCGAGACCGGTGGGAAGCTGACGCTGAAGGCCAAGGACCGTGGGGACGGCTGGATTGTCTTCGGGTTCTGCACCGACAAGCACCTCTGCAATTCCCACGAGCGCTTGGACGTGCTGAATGCGGCTTACGACCGCTTCGCCGCCGAGGGCGTTACCGATGTGTTCGACGCCGGGAACTGGATTGATGGTGAGGCGCGGTTCAACAAGCAGGAACTGCTACGGTTCGGGATGGACAACCAGCTCGATTACCTCATCGACGTCCACCCGCAGCGGAACGGCATCGTGACCCATTACGTCTCCGGTGATGACCACGAGGGCTGGTACGCCCAGCGCGAGTGCATCAACATCGGCTCCTACCTCGAAATGAAGGCGAAGAAGGCGGGCCGCAACGACCTGCAGTTCCTCGGCCACGTTGAGGCGGACGTCGAGTTGAAGGCGAAGAACAGCACCAACACCCGCACGGTCATGCGCGTCATGCACCCCGGCGGCGGCTCCGCGTACGCCTTCTCCTACGCTCCCCAGAAGTTGGTGGAGTCGTTCCAAGGTGGCGAGAAGCCCACGGTGCTGCTCATCGGGCACTATCACAAGTTCGATTACTGCTACCCGCGCGAAGTTCACGTCGTCTCCGGCGGCTGCATGGTTGACCAGACCATGTTCATGCGGAAGAACAAAATCGCGGCGCACGTCGGCTATTGCCTTGTGAAAATCAAGCAGGACCCCGACCGTGGCCACGTGACCAATCTTGCGGTAGACTGGAACCCATTTTACGACCGTGGTTTCTATGAGCAAAGGTTCTAAAGCGGACTATAGCAAGCAGTGGCGGGCGGCGCATCCTTTGACCGTAAAGGAAAAGAAGAAGGAGGCTGCCCGCAGCCTCGCTTGGTACCGTGACTACGCCCCATGCCTAAAGGCAGGGGCTTCAAGAGCCATGCCTGCTATTGCAGGCATTGAGGTTCTTAGGCGCAGTCCGCGCCGTAGTATTTCCAATGCCGATGCGTGGTCACGGCTCGTATTCAAACCGCAAGCCGTGCAATGATGCTTCCTGTTCCA
>JACTVF010000275.1 GCA_019695435.1 Methanoregulaceae archaeon
TTTCGCGTCTGGATGCCTGTTGAGCGGGAGTGAGATTTGGGGTTGGAGTGGGCGTTGGGTTGGTTCCATCCTGCTCGGCGATCGCGAACGCTGAAGCGGAGCCGGCTACGACGTCAATCGGATTTCCCGATCCGGTGAGAGTCGTGACGCCATCGGATAGGGTCGAGTTGGCGCTGATGATAATTCCGGTTCCGAGCCCGGTGGGGGTGAGAGTTGCGCTCATGCCATCCGCAGCGGCCGTAATGGCGATTCCGGGGCTGCTGGAGGTCCAGGCGGGAACAGTGGCTCCGGCTGGCATGGTCGTCGGATTTCCTGCCGCGTCGACAGGGGTAAGAGTTGCGGTGGCGGTGCCGTTGTCCAAAAGCTGAAAGTCAACGGTTGCTTTTCGTTTTGCCATAATACTTTCTCCTTCGAAGGTGATTTCTAAAGCTACTGGGCGTGGGGGCTGGAGAAAACCTAGGATCGTTTGGAGAGTCTCGCTCTGTTGCGTCAATGCCGATTGGATTTCTGCGATGTTGAGATTCTGATCCGATTGGCCTTGGCGGAGTCCAAAAATCGCGGTGAGAATTGTTTCGAGGAGGTTCGCTAACCAGTTCACGACACAAGTCTATCACTTGTGTCGTTTCCACTCGTCACTAAAAAGAACTCGGATAACCAGAATTATGATGCAGAGGAGCAGGCCGGCGTTGAGAATCATGCGCGCCGGTAACGGTAGCGGGGACTCTCCGCGGGGGGCCTGGGTGACTCGACGGTCGCGCCGCACAGGCAGGGGATGATGTAGGCGGAGTGAGTTCTCATCGGAGCGGCTCGATTGGTTCTTCAGAGAGTTTGATCGGATGGAGATTCACCGGGGCAGTCCTCGGAGTGCATCTGTCGGTAGAAGGCTTGCTGTTCGGGAGCGAGTTCTGACCAGTGGTTGCGGTCGGCGTTCCAGCTTCCGTCGCCTTCCCAGCGATCGGGGGCTTGCGTCGGCTTTGCGGCTTCTTCGCGCTTCCTTGCTCGCTCTGTTTTCCTCCATGCCTTACCCACGTCGTCTGCCAGGTGGCTGATAAATCCCAGAGAGGTAATCGAGGCGTATCGGGCGTTGATCCGTTCCTGGAGGTATTGGACGGGGGCGTCGGACAGTTTTCGTTCGATCAGGTTTAGGAGGGCGGTCGTTGGGGGTGCGTGGAATTTCGCGATCAGGCCGGATTCCGTGATTGCATTTTCGATCTCGCGCAAGCGTGTCTGGGAGTCGGTCGGTAGGTCCCTACCTACAGACTGACTAAAATCTACGATAGATGCCTGAGAAACAGGCTTCTCTCTTTCAAGTTTTAAAGACTTTAAAGAACCGTTGTCATCATTGCCGTTTTTATTGGCCTTTTTTATGGAGTCAAGTTCGAACTCCAATTTTTCCAGGGCTGGAGTCAAGAACCGCTCCATTTTGGAGTTCGAATCTGACTCCAAAGTGTGTGATTCAGTACTATTCTCTTTTTCTTCTCTCTCGAAATCGCGAAAAAATCCCAAGATACAGCGGTCGATCTTTCGGAGCTTGATCGTCGCCTCCCGGGCCATTCCCTGAAAAAGGTTGCGGTTGTGCTCAATTTCTGATACAGTTTTGCCGATGACTTCATTTTTCGACAAAACGGCTTGCCTGAAGCGAACATAAGGCGAATGAATGTTGTCTGGAGTACGAATCTGACTCCAAGATTGTTTTGTTGAATCTAAAGGAGTTAAGTTAACCTCTGGGTACAGGTAAATGTGGTCTTTCTTCAAGTACCCTTGATCCCTCAAAAATATACAGGCGTGAGACATTAAAGACGGTACGAGTCCCAAAACTTCGCCTATTTTCTGCTGCGTCATTGGTTGCGGACGCTGGTCAAGATCTTCAATTTTCGGCATTGCGTCCACAGCCCAGTCTGAAAGGTTGCCCCAGGAGTAACGCCGGATCGCCGCAAGTACTCTAACCTCCTTCGAAAGGCTCCCATCAAACATCTCGGCTTCTAGTGCTGAGTTCCATATCATCGTGTACGGTTTGTACTCATGCTTCTCGTGGTATTTCTTGGCGACTTCTTTGTACTTCCAGGTTTGGCGTCCAGGTGTTTTCATATGCTCCTCACTTTTAACCAGCCGCTTGCACGGGCCGGGAGAGCACGATAGAATGGAAGGCGAATATGGTGTCTCCACTCGTGCTCAGTTTCGGTTTCCATCAGGGCGGCGAAATCTCGGATGATCGATAACTGAAGGCTGGATTCAGAAGGCAGGCCTCGGAGAACCGGGGCCTGTTTCGTTTTCATCACCACCATTCTATTCCGTTCGCGCGTCTTTTCATCCTGCGTTTTTCGCGTGCGCGGGCGGCGCGGCTGTAGAGCCATTTACGGCGGATAACAATCCAAAGCGCACGTAGCGGCCAGATTCCTGCGCGACGCAGGAACGGGTACTCTGTCCAGGGGTTCACGATCCGGCCTCGTCGTCGAACTCGTGAACCCTGTTGATTACGATTACCGCGAGGTCCGGAACCGCGAAACCGGAATCGTCTACCCTGTTCCCATCGTCTGTTATGTCGAAATCTGGGATGATTTCGTTTACTATCTTTCGGGCGTGTACTTCGGTATCAGCTTCCATGATCAGGCTGCCGGTTGAGCTAACAGTGACTTCAACTTCCCATTTCATTTCGCCGGCTCCTGTAGCGGTTTCGGAACCGCGAAACCAGAATCGTCTATTTGGGGGTTCGGGTCGATGATAGTCCAGGGTGTTTCCTGTTTCTCAAAACACTCGACTACAAAATTTTGGGCGGAAACCGGGCTTACAAAGCAGGTTAGGCTGTACTCTTTTCTGGTTTCCGGATTCCGTACGATCCACTTGTCTGCGCGGTGGGGTTTCACCTCGACGGGGAAAATTCCCGGGACTTTCAATCCCAGCGGATTAATCGGCCCACGCGGCCCACTAAAAGTTGCGGAGTAAATCAACTTGTACCAGGCGAATCCGCAAGGAGTGCTCGCCGGCTTCGGGTCCGGGGTCATCGTTCGTTTCGAATCAAGCTGCATTGCGTTTTTCATGCTCCTTTTTAAATTGCTGCTGGTGGGCTGCGATCAGGGCGTACCTGTCCAGCTTCCAGAAACTCCAGAAATTACGTCCAAGCACATGCACTGCGTGGGGCCCCATGCGGTGATGCCAGACGCATAGGGGTAATGCTTCGCGGTCGGGGCACTTCTGGGACATTCCGCGCTGGCCCACGTGCGCGGTCTCAATCCATCCGGAGTAGCCCTTGATGGAGAATCCCCACAGTGAGCAAACGACGCATGGGAGCGTACGAAGCCACTGAAGGTATCCGGATTCTCGGCGGGGATCGGCGCGATGGGCGCGGTAGTGGCGAAGGATCATTCTGTACTCTCTGCGCGGGCCAAGCAGGATTCGCAGTGTTGGCGGCTCAAGGCGTCCTCCGGTAGAGATAGTAGGAGGTCACCAGGCAAAACAGCGTCAATGGCGGCAAGATCAAGGTAAGAAAGTACAGCATCACGCGGACTCCTTTCCTGCATCGTCCGAAAACTTCCAATGGATCGGTGCGCGGCGGAGCGCTCTTTCAAGCGCAGATTCTTCTTGTGGCCCTCGCATCTGGAGAATTCCCCATGGCACGTCTGCCAGCTCGCGCAAGGATTCACTGGAGCGCATCTCGGAGGTGTCCCAATTTAGGCTCATTGGTGGGCCTCCATTGCGGCGTGAAGCGACTGTTCAGCGGCGATGAGCTTCTGAACTGGGATGGTTGGCGCAAGCTGGAGAAGAGCCAGGTACGCGTAGATAGTAAGGACAACAAAGAAGCTTTTCATACGGCTAAACTCGCTTTCCGGAACAGTTCAATAAAATCGGCGGTCGCGGGCAATTCAGCGATTGCCTGGTTAAGCAACTTTTTGGCGTCGGACTTGCGGGCGCCATGGGACAGCAGCGCGTCAAGGACATCCTGTTGGGTTGGCGTCAGGCTCAGTTGCGTGGCAGCTACCGGACCTTTCTGCCGCTTCACTGCGGCGGCCGGCTTCGA
>JACTVF010000276.1 GCA_019695435.1 Methanoregulaceae archaeon
CAGGTAATACAGCACTATCGCAAGGGGGGATGCCCGAGCGGCGGGGGGCGGAGCCCCCGAGAGCGGATTCCTCATGTTTTTGAATCTTTTAACTTCAATTGATTGAGTATTGGATTTTCCCATTATCTTTTTTGGGGCTGATGTTTTACAATTACCTAACAAAATAAAAAAAAAATTACCGGTCGCTGATCTTCTCAACGACCCTCACGTTATCCCCCCGGACCGTGATCGGGATCGGGACGACACTCTCGTACAGCTCGACCGTGATCTCTTCTTTTGCCGAATCGACACGTTTGACCACGGCTTTTTCGCCTTTGAACGGACCTGCGATCAGCTCGACGATCGTGCCTTCATCGATACCGGAAACCACGGGTTTGGGGATCAGGAAATGCCCCACTTCGGCGAGCGTCGTCTGGCCTTTTGCAACCGCGCGGGCATGGGCGATCATTTCCACGAGCTGTTCGATCCTGTTCCGTTGCTCGGGGGTCTCGACAAGCACATACCCCTGCAATTCGTTGGGGACAATAATCGAGGTAACCTTGATGTCGGTTGCCTTCGTTTCGATCGCCTTTAAAATATTGTCGGCCACCGTCCGCTCCTGCTTGGACGTCGTCTTGATCGCGAAGATCCGGTTATTGAAGACCTCGGGAGCGGCAGGCACTGGTGGCACGGGCGATACGGGAGTAGGTTCCGCAGTCATGGTAATCAGGATCTAAAATCCCAGGAGTTTTTTGTGTTCGAAGAACAGGTAGATGATAAATCCGATCAGCCCGATGAGGAGGATCCCGGCAGCCGCGACCGTTGCGATCTTGGAAAACTCCTCACGGGTGGGGGTGCGCGCGAGTTTTAAGACACGGTAGTATTTACGGAATAACTCCTCGTGCATGTCTATTTTGATATCAGGTTTTGAAATTTCCATAACTACTCACTTGAGAAAATCGATCTCATACTGTTTCTGTACTTTGGGGGTAAGCTTCTCATTCCGACCATATATTTGTGGCGACCGTACGCCCGTGACCACTAATAACGTCCTCATCTTGTTCTGCATCGTCGGGTCAACCTGCGCACCCCAGATGATCCGGGCGTTCGGGTCGACGCGGGAATAGACTTCCTGAACGACGCCTTCGGCTTCCGCCATCGTCATGTCCGGGCCGCCGACCACGTTCACGAGCGCTGCAGTCGCACCTGATATATCCACATCGAGAAGCGGGGAACGGATCGCCTTCTTCACCGAGTCTGCCGCCTTGTCTTCGCTGTCGCTCTCGCCCATCCCGATCATGGCCACCCCGCCGCGTTCCATGACCGTGCGCACATCGGCAAAGTCCAGGTTCACGAGGCCCGGCATCGTGATCAGTTCCGTGATGCCTTTGACTGCCCGCATGAGCACCTCGTCTGCCACCTTGAATGCCGCAGACAGGGGAAGTTTGGGAACGACCTCAAGCAGACGGTCGTTCGGAACGACAATGACCGTATCCGCCACATCCCGGAGGCGTTCGAGGCCGGCTTCCGCGTTCTCCATACGGATCGCACCCTCGGAGGCAAACGGCAGGGTGACGACCGCGATCGTGAGCGCGCCTTCTTCCCGGGCAGCCTTGGCTACGACCGGCGCAGAGCCGGTCCCGGTGCCACCACCGAGGCCTACCGTGATAAAGACCATATCGCACCCAGAGACGGTGGCCCGGATATCCTGCTCGTTTTCGAGCGCAGCTTCCTCACCGATCTGCGGGATGGACCCGGCGCCGAGGCCCCGGGTCCGCTGCCGGCCGATCAGCATGCGCTGGTCGGCGTGGGTCCGGATCAGGTGCTGGGCGTCCGTATTGATGGCAATAAGTTTTGCACCGTGGATGCCCTCCTCCATCATGCGGGTGATGGTGTTGGAGCCGCTGCCCCCGCAGCCGATCACGGTGATCTCGGTCTTGAGTTCGCTTAAGATCTGATCAAGATCCTCGTTATTCTGCGAGGGCGACGCAGTTTCGTCCCTCGCCTTAGTGAGTGCCTCTTCAACAATCGACCTCATGAGTTCTTCTCCAGTCCCGGGATGTGGATCTTTGTTTCAGTGCGGACCGATACCATTTCCGGCAGGATTACCCGTCCATCATGCTCGATTGCCTGCCCAAGAGCAAGCTGCCGGTAAGCAGGTCCGGCCGGGATTCCCAGTTCGCGCGCTTTCTCGGGGTCGAACCGGACCTTCCTGATGATCAGGCAATCACGTTCCGTCGCTGTGATTTCCCTGCTACGTATGATTTTTACGCACAACGTATTTAAAGCATTTATTATTTGCGAAGAATCTTTACAAAAAACCACGAATTGCGGCAGAAGCCGGTTGTCCTGCGTGGCGAGATGGGCGAGTGAAAAAGCCTCAAAACCCCTGATCAGGTCCGCTTCACCGGCCTTTACCGCCTCCGCGAGCAGTACCGGGTCAAGGGCGATGAGCGTGAGGGGGCCGGAACCTGCGAGTGCGTGGATGTAACACCGGGTGCCGGGACCGACTGTGCCGGCCAGTTCCTGCACGGCACGACAGGTCTCCCACGGGAGGTGCCCGAGCGCGGCGATCTCGCTTTCCGAGAGGCGCAGCACCGGGATCCGGTCGAGAATGTCCAGAAGATGCGAGAGAGTCGCATGATCGAGTGCTTTCCTGTCGATATACGCGGCAACGGCCCCGCTCTTTTCGATCATCGACCGTATCATCTCCTCATCGAGCGCTGCGATCTCCCGGGTATGGGCGACATGCCCGAACGCCCCCCGGGTGGCAAGGGCGATACCGGTCTCCCGCACTGCGTAATGTGTGCCGCCAAACCCGATGAGCGGGACGGCGTCCGCGAGGGGCACGGCTTCAAGCACCGCGTCGGCCACCGCCCGGCCGGCAGCCGGGTCGGCCCATTCCTTTTCCGTGCTGCCGATCTCGACAAAGAACGAGGGGTGGAAGAGTTCCGTGGGCCCGTGGTGGGTGACCTCGTACGAGACCCGGTACCCTTCAGGGCAATGCCGGGCAAGTGCCCGCAGGGTCGCCTGCATCATCGCGGGCGCTGCCGGGGCGAGCGTGCGGGGCCTCCCGCCAAGCTCCGCGTCCCGGTAGTTCCCGGTAACGTGGACGGTGAGCACCGGTGCCGGATTGACACTCGTGTGCCGCGAGAGGAAGATAAGCAGGTCCGCATCGATGCCGGTATCGACACCCTCCGCATGGATGAGCCGGCCGTCGACATCAAAAAATTCGTATGTCCGGTTCCCCGCCCTTCCTGCTTCAGGAGATTGGGCGAGGCACTGTTCGATATGGTGCCTGATATTGCATCCCGCGATGTCCTGGCGGGAATTGATCAGCGCTACCTTCATGGCAGTATGTACGCAGTTCTCCACGAAAAGCCTCGCTTGCCGGGTGTCCTGCCGCTGGGAAGTGCCCGGTTCACAAACACTATTGATGATGAAAAACACACCCATTGTTACCATGGACGAGAAAGAGATTGAGAAGATCTTTGCGGACGAGAAGATCACAAAGGCAATTACCTGCCCGCAGGCATTCGCGATCGCAGAAAAACACGGGATCCCAAAAGCGGCAATCAGCGAGTACTGCAATACCCGCGGGATCAAGATCCGGGCCTGCCAGCTGGGCTGCTTCAAATGAGCAGGTTAAATGAGCCTTTTTCTCTCAGTTGTCCCGGTACATGAGGCAATCGCGACCGTGCAGCGTCTGGCCGTGCAGGTGCCGCAGGAGACGGTGCCCCTTGCAGAAGCGTGCGGCCGGGTGCTCGCCGCCGATGTGCACTCAGATGTCAATATTCCGGGTTTTACCCGGTCGGTGATGGACGGGTATGCGGTGAAGGCAGCCGACACGACCGGTTCAGGCGATGCCACGCCGGCGATGCTGACCCTCCGGGGCAGGATCCGGATGGGGCAGGGCGCGGACCAGCCGGTACATCGTGGGGAGTGCATCTACATCCCCACCGGGGGCATCCTCCCGGAGGGAACCGATGCGGTCGTGATGGCGGAGAACACCGAGCCGCTC
>JACTVF010000277.1 GCA_019695435.1 Methanoregulaceae archaeon
AAGGCACTATCCCCAACTCTTCTAATAACCAATACCCTCCAACAGCAAGTATTCCAAACCCAATAACCTTCCCTGCGTCCATTATCTTCTCCCTTCACTCTTACTCATCATAAACACCAAACCTAATATTGCCAAAACCCCAATCGCTGTAACATCCCCAATAATTCCTCCAATACAAGAGCTATCCCAACTAAAGCTAAGATCACACCCCCCTGTAACTGGAACCAACGCTGCCCCTGTATTAGTTGTATTAGTAGTAGCCCCTCCGGTTGGGTTAGCAGCAATAGTCTGTGCAGGAGTAGTAACCTGAGTCACCGTAAAATTCAAACTCCCAACTACACTTCCCCCTACCATAATACTCTCAACCCAGATACCAACGTTGCCCGCACCAAACTGCCCCGATAAACTCCAATTTCCATTAGCATCAGTAGATCCAAAATTGCTAGTCCCCATACTCTGTCCATTCTGACTAGCACTTATCGTAACTGGACTATTAGGAGTAGCGCCACTGATCTGCATACTCCATGTATCTCCAACTCCATATCCTGATGGGTTAAAGCTAAACATATTATTAGATCCTCCACCACTTTGTTGCTGAACTACCACTACTGGCACTGGGTTAGCCTGTTGCCCTGGTTGAGCTTGTACTATTGCAACTGGAGCTAGCTGAACATTTGCTTGTTGCTGTAACTGGTTAATCTCATCAGAGGTATTTGGAACACTCATTACTGTATCAGGAAACGCCTTAGTAGGTGAAGTGCAAGTGAAACTAATACTAGTCAAACCAGGAGCTTGAGTACCACTCCTTACATTCGACTCATACGCTTCTATAGCCATCAAAGCTTGAGCCGCACATTGTTGTGACTGAGACTCACTTGTATATCCTGGTGCCCACGAACTCTCCCCAGGTCCAGTTTGCCCAAACCCTCTCATTGCCCTATTATGTAGATATTGACTCATTCTCATTGCATCACCATTATTAATCCCACAATCCCTAAAGCTGCTGCCAACATAAGTCCACTCCCTCCTCCTTCTACCAAACTTGTAAGTGATGAAGTGTTAGTAGTATTAGAGGGAACTACTGTCAACAATGGTACATAATACCCAATATACCAATTCCAACAATTCCCCGTTGCATCCTTATAATGACAAGCCCCCTGTTGCCTATCTCCTACACAATTCTGCCCCGCTGTCCCTGGTATGGCAGCACATGCAGTCAACACACTCTGCCACACTTGATTATAATTACTAATCGCTGTAGCTTGATCTATCTGCCCACTCTGATAAGCTGCAAGGTTCTGTTTCAGTATTGGCTCTGCCTGATTAACAATGCTAGTAGCTTGTACACAAGTCTGTCCACAACCTTGTCCTACGCCTAACATCCCTGCTATAGCCGCAGCCGCCGCTACTATCCCACCAACAGCTATCCCAACAGGTCCAGCTAATGCCGAAACTCCCAATACACCAAACAGAGAAGTTCCCCCAACAGTTGTAGCAGCCGCAGTTATAGCTGCACCTGTAGCGGTCCCCACCGTCCCAACGATATTAGGCCCCGTTACTCCAAGTCCTATCATCCTAGTGACTCTTACTAGCATTCATAACCATCACAACTACCACCAATCCAATCAGCAAAGGAGCATAGCTCATTAAACTACTCGTGAGTGCTGCTGTACTAGAACTAGCAACCAAAGCATTAACCGCCGTGCTAGGCAAACACTGATTCCCCACAAGAGTGGTCCCTACACTACACTGTGTCTGTGTAGAAGAGAAAGCCTTAGCAGCTGCAGTCCCTAAGTTACTAAACATAGCTGCTATACTAGCTCCAAGATTCGAGCTACTAAGAGTGCTCGTATTAGTTGTAGAAGGAACCCCTGTTGGACTCAAGGAAGTTGGTCCCATAGGAGTAGGCCCAGTGTCTCCAGTGTAGGTAGTTCCAGAGTAGATACTCGTATCACTACAATTCCCACTATCATCACAGATTATATCTCCTACTCCTCTAACCCTCAGATACTTCCTTGTCCTAAGCCTATGCATCGCCACATTACTATCAGACCCACTGTTACTCGCTCCTACTAGCATCTTAGTTCACTCTCCATTTCATAACCCTATACTTAGTTCTCTCAGTCTCCCATCCAGGGAACTTTCCATGAGAGGCATCTAATGTTACAAACCTTCCCTCATCCTTTAGAAACACTTTACAGTAAATATGACTCCACCTCCAAGGCTCCCTCTCATCCACTGCTACCGCAACAAACCAAACGGGAATCCTTGCTGCTACTAATAACGCTGCAAGCAACATAGAGAAATCATCACAATCCCCTTGAGCTTGAGGCATCCCTATTAATATCTCAGGACTTATCAATAACTCCTGATAAGGATCTCTCCATTCCATCTCTCTAGTTAAGATATCCCCATCCTCCCTAAACTTGACTCTATTCTTAACCCACCAATAGATAGCTCTAACCAAGTCTGCATCTGAAGGAGTCTTCTTATTAAGACCCATAAGGAGGGAACTAACAACGTGGTTTATAACAGGCTTAGTAGCAGCATCCCTAGCTAGAGCTATCATCTGCTGTATAGTCTCAAACGTAGACCTATCATTATCTACAGGGTTAGTAGGCGTAACAGTCGTAGCTATTGGCACTCCCCACAATCCCATAGCCTAGGTCCATGTCTAAGACTAAGGCAGGCCCTTCTATTAAACACATCGCGCTATGCTCACCCGGAGGAGATTAGCGATCGCGCTATTAAGTAAGGATAGGCGGGCCTGCCACTTTCAACACTCAACCTATCCCCACTTCAATGTAAACGCCTTTGCAAGGTACCATATAATATATGGAGATTTTTTTGTTTGACGGCGCTTTGACGGCGCGGTATGCTTGACCACAGAAATGTGCCGTCCAATTGACGGCGCAGGAGGCCAAAACACCATGTCAGACGATACTCTTGACGGCGGATTGACGGCGGATTCGTCATCGGCTGAACAACCCGCCGTCCAATTGACGGCGCAAAAACGAATCTCACTTACGATTAGATGTAAGGAAGCGGTTTATAGAGTAATGACTGGTTATGCTAAGAAACATAACAAGACTCTAGGTGATGTACTAGAAATGCTAATAAGGTCTTGGATTCAGCACAATGTCAAACATAAGGTTGTAGTAGATGAAAGAGGAGTTATCCTCAGTTCAACAGATCCCTTGGATGGGCCTGGAGAAGAGTTTAAGAAGATAGTCGATGCTATGCCTAAGTTGTATAGGGAGGAGGATGTTATACGCTTTGATGACGGAGTGCCAAGTGGGATATCTCTGGTACAAAAAGGAAGATGATTTAGATATGAGTGGAGCTGCTCAAGGAGACAGATAAACATGAAAACAATCGCACTGACACTGAGATGGCCCGAGGCATTATGGACAAGGGTTAGGGCTATAGCTGATAAGAGTAACACCAGCATACAAACTGTTATCACTATAGCTATGCTTCAGACTTTAGGTAAAAGACTTGGGAAGATGAGAAGGATAAGCAGAGACCAATTCAGGAGATACTAGACAGGTTCCACCTAGTGTTCAAGAGGCCATACTAGCAGCAAAGGCTAGAATAGATATGAGAAATAGAGGAGTCAACTATGGAGATGAAGATATGGCTTAAAATGAAGTTATGGTCTATTCAAAGGGTGTTAGTATGTAGGGTAATTGGGCATAACTATAGATCACATATAAGCCATCTATTCTTAGTTTGCCAGCGTTGTAAATGTGTAAGGAGAAATCAGGAATGAATGAAGAAGCATTGGAAGAGAAGGAACCTACTCTAGTTCCTAAGAGTGAGATAGATAAAAGAGCAGAGGAGCTAAAAGATAGAGTAGCCTTACCTAAGAAACCTGGAGATAAGGTACAGTTCTCCGAGATGTTAGACTGGCTTAGGATTGTACCAGATAAGCTATTAGATAAGATTATGATCTATCTATATCGGTTGGAGCCGCCTATCAATAGACAACAGGT
>JACTVF010000278.1 GCA_019695435.1 Methanoregulaceae archaeon
CAAAGAGGGCCTGATCGTAGAGCATCTTCTCGAAATGCGGGATGCGCCATCGGGCGTCAGTCGTGTACCGGTGGAGACCCCCGCCTACCTGATCCCAGATCCCACCCTGCCGGATCGCGTCAAGCGTCTGCCCGGCCATGAGAAGGGCCCGGGGTTCACCGGCAACGTGCCAGTACCGGAGCAAAAAGATCATGATGTGGGGTGCGGGAAACTTCGGGGCGTTCCCGAACCCGCCGTTCTCTGGATCGAACTGCCGGGAAAGTTCACGGAACCCTGCGTCAAGGAGCAGGCGATCCGGATCACGGGGAGCGGGAAACGATGCCGTCCTCGTGAGCACGGCTATCTCATCGGCCGACCGGCTGATCTCGTCCTGCCGCTCGTGCCAGAGGGCAGAGATGCGTTCCAGGATCCCGGTCAGCCCGGGCATGCCGGAACCGGACTCTTTCGGGAAATAGGTGCCGGCAAAGAACGGCAGTTTTTCCGGTGTCATGATAATGGTAAGCGGCCAGCCGCCCTGACCGGTCATCTGCTGGCAGATTCCCATATATACACTGTCGATATCCGGGCGTTCCTCCCGGTCTACCTTGATGCTGATAAAATCCCGGTTGAGGAGCGCGGCTACCTTTTCATCCTCGAAGCATTCGTGCGCCATCACATGACACCAGTGGCACGTAGAGTACCCAATAGAAAGAAAGACCGGTCTGTTTTCCCGTTTTGCTCGGGAAAACGCCTCATCGGCCCACGGGTACCAGTCGACCGGGTTATGTGAGTGCTGGAGCAGGTACGGGCTCTTCTCGCGGAAAAGCCGGTTTACCGGCCGATCTCCGGGTCCGGGATGCTGCGCTGGTAAATCCGGGCTAATTTCGGGAGGCATATCTGTGTCATTGCTTTACGGACATATCAGCCTATCAGCCGTGCATATCCATGAACGGGACATGCGCCTTTTTTACCGATGCCATCGGACGTATTGCATCATGGAGAGCGTAGTGTCCCCGGCGATGGTTACATTTCTTTTTATTATTCTCACAGCCCTTGTGGTCATGGGACTCTCGCGTCTGCTCGATCACATCTGGGCGCGTGTACTCAGGCTCCCGTGGCTCTATTTTATTGTAAGCGCCCCGGGTGTTATCGTCCACGAATGCGCTCATATCATCGGCTGCTTTGTGACCGGTGCAAAGATCAAAAAAGTTGTCCTGATCTCAAAAGAGGGCGGCATGGTCTCGTATGCACCACCCGTGATCCCTCTTGTCGGGAACGTGATCATCAGCACGGCCCCGCTCTTTTTCCTCCCGATCGTGCTTGCCGCGCTCACGTGGTTCTTCGGGACATACGCCGGCTGTACGTTTTCCTCTGCGATACCGGCGCTGGACTCGTTTGCATCCGTGTACTCACTGATAATTACGGTTGGAGAGATTCTGTACCAGAACCTTTTTGTTGCGTTCAACGGCTGGTTCCTCGTCTACCTCTATCTTGTCACAAGCCTCGTACTCTCATTTTCCCCGAGCACGCAGGACCTCAAAAATGCAGTCGTCGGGATCCTGACCTTCGTCATTGCCGGTTTTTGTCTTCTTGTCACCGGCATCCCCGCGGTCACCGGCATCTTTCTTACAGTCATTGGACTATTCGGCACCGGGCTTGCGATCGGGTTTGCATTTGAACTGGTAGCACTTCTCGTGTCGCTCCCGGTTCTCGTGTTTTACCGGAAAACCCCGTGACCCGGGCACGATCCGCAATAACCTGTGCATGGGGTATAGGGAGATCCACCTTAACGGATCCGCACGGTTTAATCACCCGGTCAGCAAAACACTACTACAGATGAAAACTGAGCCTTGTTCCGGCACCGGTGCGGCAGCCGATGACGGCAGGAACCTCACCCCCGGGATGCGGCAGTACCGGGTGATCAAGGCACAGTACCCGGATGCCATTCTGTTCTTCCATATCGGGGATTTTTTCGAAACGCTCGAAGGCGACGCGGAGATCGTTTCCCGCGAACTCGACCTCGTGCTCACCTCCAGATCAAAGAACGGCGACCAGCGCATCCCGCTCGCCGGCGTCCCCCACCATGCCGGCGAGAGTTACATTGCACGGCTTGTTGCAAAAGGCTACAAGGTTGCGATCTGCGAGCAGACCGAGGACCCGAAGACAGCAAAAGGGCTCGTGAAACGCGAGGTGGTCCGGGTGATCACCCCCGGTACTGTGATCGACCCGGCCATGCTCCCCTCATCGGCCGCCACTTACCTCATGGCGATCGCTCCCGGGACAAAAGGCGGCGACTGGGGCATGGCGCTTCTCGACATTTCGACCGGGGAATTTTTTGTATCTGCCCTTCCGGCTGAAGGAATTATTGAGAATATCAGATCTGAGATCGCCCGGTACCGGCCGGCCGAGTGCATCGTCCCGTCCACGATTGATGAAGACCTTCGGGCATCCCTAAGGCAGAACGGTGTCGTGGTCACGCCATACACTGATGACAGGTTCCTTCCGGAACGGGCAGGGCGTACCCTGCTCGACCATTTCGGGGTGACATCCCTTGCCGGCTACGGGTGCGATACGATGCCGGCCGCGGTCGGAGCAGCGGGAGCGGCACTTGCCTACGCAGAGGAAACCCAGAAGTCCGCGCTCCCGCAGGTAAGCGGACTTTCCACGCGCACGTCTGCCCAGAGCATGATGCTTGACGCGGTCACGCTGCGCAATCTGGAAGTGCACGAGAGTATCCGGGGCGGGAGCAAAGGAGCAACGCTCTTTTCTGTCCTTGACCGGACAAAGACCCCGATGGGCAGCCGGCTTTTACGCCGGCAGCTCACCCGACCGCTCACCGATATCGCGCAGATCAACGGGCGGCTTGATGCGGTCGAATACTTTACGAAAAATACCGCGCTGCGCCTCTCGCTCCAGGACCTCCTCTCATGCCACGCCGACATCGAACGGATAACGGCCCGGATCGCGTACGGGAATGCCGGACCCCGCGATCTTATCGCGCTTGCCGACTCGCTTACAACGATCCCGGCGATCAAAAAGTGCCTTGCAGCGCCACCAGTACCCGGTCTGGTCGATATCCCGGAACGCGTGGCTGCATCGCGAGACATGCTCTCTGATCTCCCGGAGGTCATCGATCTTGTCAGGAAAGCCATCACCGATGACCCGCCTGCGATAGCAAAGAACGGTGGGATGATCCGGCCCGGCTATTCAGCAGAACTCGATGAGATGACCGGTATCCTGCACTCCGGGAAAAACTGGATCGTGGAACTCCAGCAGCAGGAGCGGGAGAAGACCGGGATAAAATCGTTAAAAATCGGGTACAACCGGGTCTTCGGGTATTACATCGATGTGAGCAAGACCAATATTGCCCTTGTCCCTGCCCGGTACGAGCGCCGCCAGACCACGGCAACCGGGGAACGGTACACGATCCCCGAGCTCAGGGAAAAAGAGACGCTGATCACGAACGCTGACGAGCGGGTGCTTGCGCTTGAACGCAAATTGTATGTCGGGCTCATCGATGAGATCCGGACAAAGATCCCCGCCCTCCAGCAGATTACAACCGGGGTCGCAACGCTCGATGTCTCCACTGCGCTCGCCGAGGTTGCGCAGGCCGGCGATTACGTCCGGCCTCAACTGGACAACGGCGATGCAATCTCATACCGGGACGTGCGGCACCCGGTGGTCGAGCGGAGTCTTGCCGGCAGATTTGTGCCAAACGATGCAGAACTGTCAGGGTCAAAGACCCAGATCATGATTATCACCGGTGCGAACATGGCAGGAAAGTCCACGTACATGCGCTCGATTGCGCTCTGCTGCATCATGGCGCAGGCCGGGAGTTTTGTCTCTTCACGATCCGCTCACATCGGGATCATCGACCGGATCTTCACCCGTGTCGGTGCATTTGACGACCTTGCAAGCGGCCAGAGCACATTCTTTGTCGAGATGCTCGAACTGGCAAACATCCTCAACAACATGACGCCAAAAAGCCTCGTCATCCTTGACGAAATCGGCC
>JACTVF010000279.1 GCA_019695435.1 Methanoregulaceae archaeon
TACTTCTTGGCCAGCGTGTTTAGTTTGTAGCTGAACGCATTCTCGTCGATCAGCGCCTCAGCCCATTGAACGTCACGCCACTTGGCGAACGGGGCGTGGATCCCGCTATACTGGAAACCGTCGGCGTCGTACAGAAGGTTCGCGCCAAGGATTTCTCCGTTGTAGAACGCCAGCTCGTCGGCGAGCCAGCTCAACACGCGCGCGGCGTCTAAGTTTATGACGTTCCGGTGGCGGAGCGGATAATATTCGGAGAACTCGTTGCTGAGCTTCTTGTTGAGCAGCGTCACGGCGAATCCCACGATGTACGCATCGCGGCGCCACCCCGGACCCTTGGTACTGATCCCGGGGTCGTGGGATTCCAAGTCAATGGAAACGTAATGAGCTTTAGCAAACGACGGGAACTTGTCTGGAAGTTTGTAATCTTTCGGCGGAGCGTGCATGACGCCGCCGGACATGGCGGCCATGACCTCAGCAGAGAACATCGATCCCATTACGCGACGGCTTTCAACGCAGCGAACAAGAGCTGTTTATCGAAGAAAACACCGGACGCAAAGTTCAGCATAACATCCCACCGCTCCGGCTCTTCATCGAAGAGTATGAATCCTTTCTTCCCCTGGCCGAGAATATAACCAAGCTCCATATGCCCAGACTTACCGGCTGGAGCCAGAAGCACGCCGGCTTCGGCCCGCTGGAGATGCTCAAAATCGAATTGAAAAACGTGCTGAGCAGCGTATCCACCAAGAGCTTCATCATAGCGGCGACCGCGCGCTTTTTCATACTTCATCCAGTACTCATCTGTTTCTGGACCCGGGGCAAACCAGTCATCGAATACGTCAAAGCCTTGGGTTCGCAACTCATTAGCAAATGAGGGAATGTTCGGATTACGCAATGAACCGATCAAATAAATCGATTGAATTTTAGCCATGTTCTCCTACGTTCATCGGGATCAGCCAGTCATTAGCGAGTACCGGATCTGTCAAAACCAGTTCCACTCCTGCTTCTTTGAACATCTCTTTCGATAGCAAGAAGTCTGGCGCCCAACGTGGGTTGTCATTCTGCGGAGCGACGCATCGAATGACACCGGCTTGAATAATCATGGCGGCACACGGGGCGCACGACATAAACGGCCAAGTGTACAGCGTGGATCCTGCCGTGTTACCGCTAGCGAACAAAATAGCGTTGCGCTCACAATGAACAATCATTTTGTACTTGGTCTCTCGATCGTTCAGCCGCTCCGGCGTATCATCTACGCCACGCGCGAAGCCATTATATCCTAACGATACTACTCTCCTGTTCGCGTCGACAATGACCGCCCCAGTTTGAGTGCTGGGATCTTTCGACCAGTGCGCCACATGCTCCGCTAACGCGAGGAATCTTTCATCCCAGTTAGCCACGCTTGCCCCCGTGCCGATGGCTGCGCGTTTCATTATACTTCAGTTTGCGCAGAACTTCTACCTCCAAGTCGAATCCGAGCAGCTGCGCATAGTGCCCGACGCGGATGAGGATGTCGGCGTATTCCGAAGCGATGCCCTGCGGCTTGCCCTTCTCATCTTCCCACGACACGGGTTCATTCTTGCGCCAAGATTCCAGGGCTTCGCTCGCTTCGGAATGGATTAGCGCGACTTGCTCTGGAAGGAGCACATCTCGCTCGGTCCATCCTTTGTCAACGGCTTGCTGATAGCTGCGTTCTTGAAGTTCTTTGATGGTCATTCGTCTCCTATCTTTTCCCCAAGCGCGATTGCCTGCGCCACTTGACAGGTGATGCTCAGAAGCAACGGGACCAGATGACCGCCGTACTGCGCTTCGGCTTCGGCTTGCTCGGCATACATGAGAGCATCGAGCAGCTCCTGATACAGGTCGATGGTGGCGTCCCTCCCGTTATTGGCGCGCAGTAGTGTGCCGTATTTCTTTTCCCCTGCTGCGGCGCGCTCGGTAAGAGCTACCGCCAAGCGGCGCAGTCCTTGCGGCGTGAGCCCGCCGGCCAGCTGCCCGCACTGACGATGCTTTGGATCAGCCAGCACGATGCAGCGGTCGATGCGCTGCAGGATCTTGTCCAGAATGATCTCACCGTGGCCCGTTGGAGCCGGCTGCTTGCTTGTTGCCACTGAATCCATCATGCATACCACCCGTCCCCATGGTTCCATTCCACCAAATACTTGTAGAGCGCGACAGCCTGCTGCTGGACCAGCGCCGGATGCCCACTGTTTACCGTCAGATAGAAGTCCGCCGGCACGTTCTGGAGAGTCGTTTCGCTTGCGTCGTTCGGGTCGCGGTCGCGGGAGATGTACGTGCTTCCATCCCTGTTGAGCCGCGTCACGCGTACGACGTAGCCGTTGAAGCTGCGCACGATCCGAACTTCGTTCTCGTAGCGAAGGTTGGGAATGAGCGCGACGTCGCGTCCATCCCGCATGATGGCGTCCATGATCTGATCCATCCAGAAGTCTTCGTCTTGGGCACGCTTCATCCTGCCGACGTCGATCAAGACTTGGAGCTGCTTGCTGTCCATGTCCTTGCGCTCGACTTGCGGCAGCAGATGGTTCTCGATGCAATAGAGCCGCACTTGATTGCCGATGTCGTAGATGCCGGCCGTCTTGTGGCTGCAGTGGTAGCTCTCCACAAAGTGCTTGATTGCTTCGCACGACTCCGTCTTGCCGTGGCGCGCGCGTCCTGAGAATCCGATGATCATTTCTTTTCCTCTGGAGGTGGCGGCGGGAAGAGCTTCGCCTTTGCCTCTTCGTAGATTTTGTGCGTCAGCTCCGCGTTGAGAGCCAGCGTCTCGGCGGCGTTGTCTCGTCCCTGCCCGATGCGCTCTCCCATGTAACTATACCACGAACCGGACTTTTCGAGAACCCCCAGGTCGGATCCCACGTTCAACAAATCCACCAGCTGAGAGAAGCCCTGACCAAACACCATCTCCGGCGTGGCTTCGCGGAACGGCTCGCCGAGCTTGTTCTTGACAATCTTGATCTTCGACTGGCGCCCCGTGACCTTCTCTCCATCTTTCACCAGAGCGCCCCCGCGGACCTCAACGCGCATGGACGAGTAGAACTTCAGCGCGCGCCCGCCGGTGGTGACTTCCGGATTGCCGAACACTATGCCGATCTTCTCTCGGATCTGGTTGATGAACACGAGGCAGGTCTTTGTCCGCGCCACGTCTCCGGTCAGCTTGCGCATGGCCTGCGACATGAGGCGCGCCTGAAGACCCATGTGGGAGTCTCCAAACTCGCCGTCCAGCTCCGCTTTCGGAACGAGAGCCGCCACGGAGTCTATGACGCCGATGTCGAACTCGCCGCACTTTATCAAACCGCTCGCCAGCTCCAGCGCCTGTTCTCCGTAATCCGGCTGACTGAGCCACAGTCGCTTCATGTCCACTCCGAGAGCGCTGGCATACTTGGGATCCAGAGCGTGCTCAGCGTCGATGAAGAACGCCTCGCCGCCCATGGCGTGCGCCTGCGCTATGACTTGGAGCGCGAGCGTGGTCTTGCCCGAGGATTCGGGACCATATACCTCGACCACGCGCCCGCGCGGGAAGCCGCCGATGACTAGAGCGTTGTCCACGGACAAGATGCCGGTGGGGATCACCTGCACGGGGAGAGCGTTGCGCTTTCCCATCTGCATGACGCAGTTCTTTCCGTGGACTTTTTCGAGATTAGAAACCGCCAATTCGATCTTCTTCTTGTCGCTCAATGGCAGCCCTTCTCGGCGCAGTAGTCGTTCGCCGGAACGGATGATTTCATGAACTGCTTAGGATCTGGGTCTTCGGGCAGCCCCGTTACCACCGGCGCTCCGTCAAACTTCTTGGCAGTGATGCCAGCGGCGGGGATCATGTCGGCGGTGATGTCATACGCCGTGGCAGCCATGCTCTTGACGCGCTCCCACTCTTCCGGAGTTATCTGAACGTACTTCTTGCTGGCTCCGACGGCGGACATCCCCGATTCCTTTTTCAGCCGACGGTAGTGAGCCCACAGCGAACCTGCCATGGTGAA
>JACTVF010000280.1 GCA_019695435.1 Methanoregulaceae archaeon
GACAGGGTTCGGGCCCAAAATGCTTTTTATGCCGCACGATGGCGAGCAGAAAACCCAGAGAAAGCCAAGGCGTCCGATAAAGCCAATAAGGCAAAACGTCGCAACAGGGACATTGAGGCAGACAGAACCAGGGAACGAGAGAAGCGTCGACGTTGGCGTGCTGCCAATCCCGAAAAGGCGAAGGCAGCATCTCGTGAATCTAGTCGACGTTTCAGAGCGTCGCACCCGTGGGCGGCTATCTGCGCCGAGTACAGGGCTGCAATATCAAAACGCGGCAGTCCCGCTTCTTCGCGCTGCTCGTTGATGGTGCGCTTGTAGTCCACTGTCTGCAATGTCGGCCAACACCATGCACCATTAAACTGTCCTTCGGTGCCGACGTAACCCACAGATGGTCATTGCCATCAAGTATGGCCTGACCGTTCACGCCCCAGTGCGACAACGGATTGGACCACACGATGTCGTCCTCGTGCTCTGCCATGTAGTCGCGACAGACGGTGGTGTCAGGATTGTACTCGTAGGGCCACACGCGTGTGATCACCAACGGCACGATATCTCCGCGGTGTGCCTGGTTGCCCTCGTGCCACTGCGCACCGGTAGCACGGAACTCAGCGAGGTGCTCGTGTGCACGTACGCGACGCCAGTTGATCTCAATAACGTCAGGTCGGGTCAGACGGTACAGCACCGTACGACCGATGGTTGGTTCCACGTGCCCTCCTTGTTTCGGGGCTTTGGTTTAGTTAAGTGGCACGGATCGCAATGCCGTGATCTGCCACCTGGTCTTCAGTTTGCGCCGAACGAAACCGAGGTGACGTGCCGCCTCTTTGATCTGATGCGCATCAACGGCAGCGCGGAACTTGTCAAGCCGGTTCATGATCTCGTCGTCGCGCCACGCTCCAATGAACTCCGACGCGAGCGATTCGGCCGCTTCGTCCTCGGTGCAACCACCGAAGCAACCGGGGCTAGAAAAGACCTGTTCAAGATCCCACAGGGCCTCGCCAATCTGTGATCTGCGGTCGTAGATAGGATTGACGCCTACAATCGATCCTGGCAGAGTTTGGCTCGCGCCGACCTGCACTTTTGTCGCGTTTCTAGCTACCCGTCGTTGCACCACGCTCATCGCACACTCAGCGTCCCACCGAGCGTGACAGTGAATGAGCCATTCTGCGCGCCGCTAGTGCCGCCAAGTTTGAGCGTGCCGCTGAACTTGAGGCTCCCCGACGCACCTGTAGCGTCGCCACTACCGCCTGTCGCCTTCGCAACGCCCTTGAACGTGACCGTTACAGGACCACTTGAGCCGTTGGAGCATCCCTGCGACATGGACCTGCTGATAACGAAGGTGATCTTGTTGCCACGACCAACGATGCTGCCCTTGCCGCCGAATGGATCGCACTGTTGTGACGCGAGTGCGGAGCCGCTACCACTCACACGGCTCGTACCGAACAGTGAGTTCTTGCCTGCGCCAGCAACAGACGAGATCGTTGCGTGGCCATTGTCGATGAGTAGCGACGCGTGACCGCTGTAGTGACTGGCAAACGTGATCGTCTTCGTGTTCGTGGCAGAGAATGCGGGACTAGCGCACAATGCCACGCTCGCCAGCAAAGCCAGCGCAGCAACGAATCGCTTCACTGCTCAACCCGTCGCAACTTGTGACTGTCACATCGTGCGCAATGATTTATGGTAGCATCCCAGTTGCACTTGTCGCAACGCCAGTAGCGAGAGATCCGTGGCATCCCACCAGCCTGTAGATACCCGCCAGCCTTGAGTACCTTCACGTCAACAGGATCATCGACATGGATGAATCCCTGCCTGTCCGCGTCGTACGACTTGCCAGTGGTGCCACTGGTGACGCCCTGGCAGCCTGATGCAGAGAAGTACATGCGTGTCATCTAGCAGGTCACCGAGTACGTGTTGACGGTTGGAGTCTTGATAGTCTCAGTGTTGCACCAAATCTGCCATGGGTACCACCCGTACGGGTACGGCGTGTACGGATGCCACGGCACGTAGCCGTAGCCGCCGTTGCGTCTACCACAGCACGGACAAAAACCGCATGCGGGGCACGGTGCGTTGCTAACGCTACCAACGACACCCACCGTCGTGTTGGGTTGTGATGTGTAACCGTTCTCGACTGTTGAACATGTACAAGTCTCTTCCATGTGCGCTCCTTTGTTTTGCGCTAGACCGGATACCACTGACCGAGAATCGTCGCTGTGATGCCCGTCGTGTTCACGATGAAGTAATACCCGCTGGGCACGTACGCGCTGATGGGCACGATGTTGGTGTCCACGGATGTCCAACCAGTCACGATCTTTTGCGCGGCCGGAGATGAAGCAGAACCGACGCCAACGGAGATGGTGCCTACCGATGCCGCGGTCACATTCAGGTAGCAACCAATCACCGCGTCGTAACCGAGTGCGTTGTGAACAGCAGCGCCAGCAGTGATAGCAACAGATGCCGAACTGGCAGCAGGTGCAACAGATGCAGAGACAACAGGGTTGAGCGGATCTGTGACGTTCACGGCGATGCCGGTACCAGCCACTATGGACTCGATGCCCTGTGTCTGTGTGTTGGTGATCGTGACGTTACCTGCACCGCTTGTAGGAGAGACGCCAATGCCAGTACCTGCGATGATCTTCAAAACCTCACCACCGCCGCTAGGTGGCGTACTGGTCTGCAAGAACGACGTGCCGGGCTGTCCCGCTACACCTCGCTGCGTGCACAACCACTCGTCGCCGTTCACATCGGTCGTGGACTGTCCAACTTCCCAGATGCCATATACGGGAGGACCGGCATAGGTGAGATACTTTTCAGGCATTATGCGCTCACCTGGTTTCCAGATACGTTCACGGTGTACGACGGCGTACCCGATGAAATGAGTTGGACGATGCTGCCAAACTGACCCGAATGGCGCGCCGTAGACTGGGCACCAGGGGACGCAGCAGAACACCAAAGGCCAACAGTGCCCGTGCTCGCAGCGACAGTCGGAGCAGTACAAACACCGCCGGGATGATCAACTGTCCAATAGATAGGAGCGGTGCCGCTATCATTGGTAACAGTGACGGCGAATCCACCCTCCGTAAGATAAACGAGGTCAACAGTACTAGCCTGCAGCGTTGCACTCGCGACACGGCGTGCCGTAATTGAGTTACCCGCCATGGGTTGTCTCCTCTACTGGAATTTTGTCGTGCTTCACGGCGTTGCATTGAGCGTGCGTCGCTTGGCAATTAGCGTAAGAATGTTCGCCACCGCGAGATAGCGGCACGATATGGTCAATATTCAAATACCCAGGATCGGGATATGTCAGCGTCGGATCAATTGGTTCCCCACAAATCTGACATGTCCAACAGTCTCGATCAGCAACAACCATGCGATTCACCCTATCCACAATGGGTGCGGCCGAACGCACTGCACGTTTACGAGCATCTATGGCGTGTGCTCTATCTGGATGTTCGGCCCGCCACCGTCTAGACTGAACGCGACTCCTGTCTGGATCTCTTGCTGCTCTGCGAGCAGCCTTTTCGCGCCCACGGGCACGTTCTCGCTCAAGATGAGCTAGTCGGTTCTTGCGTTCATTATAACGACGCTGTTCAACGTGCGCGGCGTTCCAATATCGACCATACGCGGCATACTGTTCTTTGTGTGTCTCGTAGTAAGCCTTTTTTTGAGCGTGCAAACGATCGCTATTGTTTTGACGATGCTGGCGGTTGTATGCTTTGCGACAGGCACGACAACTAGATTCACCCGAAGCAAAATCACCCAAAGGTTTGCGCTGTTTGCATCCAGTACAAAACTTTGTCAGCGTTGACTCGTTCAGATTCCAACAAGTCAAGCACTGAATTTTATTGTGTTGGCCAGGGTAGAAAGCAGCGCCACACTCAACACAAGTTTTCTCGACTCTCCGGCGGAGTCGGTTTTCACGTGCCTTGGCACGCGCCACAGCGGGATCTTTGTATGGCATGTTCCCTCCCACGAAGAGGTCTC
>JACTVF010000281.1 GCA_019695435.1 Methanoregulaceae archaeon
CCCTACTCGTGGGAAAGGGCCAGACTACGCAGGAGAGTGGGATGGAACCCATCTGAGTGCCGAGCGGATTCTGGCCTTCTGTGAAGCGGTTTTGGCCGAGCGACCGGAGTCGAAAACCGCATGACTACCTACGTCTTCGATCTCGACGGAAATCTAGTCCCAAAAGAGGGAGACGCTATTGCGTCTTATGCCAATTCCTACCTCCCTACCCCTCCGCTGACGCTGGACTACCTCACCGACATGCACCAGCGGTTTTCCGCGATGATGGAACGAGGCATGGGCGCCGCTCCATTGCTCATGGTCAACCCGAAGAGTATGACCGCACATGCGCTCCAATATCAAGTGGAGCAGACCTTGCCCAATATGCATAAGATGATGAATGGGTTGCGGAACAACATCCTCGATATGATGCGGATTCAGATGAATGAATACTTGCCGAAAACCGTGCGCCGGCAGTTTCGGTTCCCTCGTTCGAAGAAGAAGCGGATACGGAAGAAGTGGGCAAAGGATCAGCGGAACTGGCGCGATGAAGAAGTTATCTTCGCGCTGGTCAATCCAGACTCGTTCTTCAAGTTTCCGGACGGAACGGTCGGGATGAGGAAAGAGATGGCCAGGCAGAACGCGATACTTACAAACCGACTCCCCGTGTCCAAGTAGTGTTGTTCCGTAGCCCCGTATAGTTAAACTCAGTCATGGCGACGATGTAGAACCGTCGCTTGTGCCTGAGTTTCGTATGTCGCGGTTGCGCCCAACCTTCGATGCTTCCGCCAGACCGCCGGATGTACCAGAGAATCGCCAGAAAGATGAGTTTACGCATTTGGCAGTTTCCGCTCCTTCACGGTTACGCCGCGTTTCAGGAGTTTGGTTACGCAACACCAACATAGGGTCATCCAGTAATTCCCGTAGACCGTATACGGTCTACCCCTATGCTCGCACTGAGTAGGCGCCAGCCAGACATAATGCCCGTCCTTGACCATCCTGTGGCGTAGGAGTTGCTGGCAGTAGCCGCAGTGCTTATCGGGCCGTCTGAGGGCCACTACGGGCGGTTTTCGGGGCTTGCGGGGCCTCCGCAAGAGGGAGATCTGCCTAGCGCGGCCCAATCGGTTTCTCCTTCTGGTACCTGAAACCGTTTTTGTCTCCCGCTGGCCCTTGAAATTTCTCCAAGCGGGGAAAGAGTTTGACTAGCCGGTTCCACGCTTCTATCTCGGCTTCGCGGCGGAAAGCCTGCCACCAAATAGCCTCAGAACGGTTTAGGCTAGTCCACCCCTTCCTCATGGGCGTTCCTTCTTGGGAACGGGCGGTTTTCCGGACTTGCCGTAGGAGTGCTCACGTACCAAGTGGCATTCTGCACACTTGCAAACCGTATTTTCGGCAGTGTCTTTGCCTCCCTTACTTCGCGGTACGATGTGGGCGAGATGGCCCGACTCCCAAGTGACAGACTTAAGGCACTTCTCCCAAAACTCGCCAACCACCTCTCCCTCCCACACAATGTGAGCGGGGAGCATATGTTGGCATTGATATAAGTCCCTAGAAAACACTTCTCTGCGTAGAGCCTCCATCGCCTTTCCAGTCAATCGACCTTCGCGCGGTTTTCTGGGTCTCTTCTTGAGCGGACTACGCCGTATCGGAGCCGACCGCTTGAGCGGAACCGACGACCTCTTCAACGGTTTTGAGCGCCTGATCATGCAACGGTCGCCTCAAGGATGTACTTCGCCTTCGGTCCTCTTTTCCTCGCGGTCGCAATCTTCACTGCCTCAACCAACCGTGCAGCGAAGTGATCTCCTCCTTTCACTACCCGGTCTGCAAACGAATGCAGTTGTGGAACCCCAAACTCGATCACTGGCAAACGATAATTCAAACCGAGTTCCCGCACATCGAATACCAACGGCGACTCTACCAAGAGGGCATCGTAAGTATCCGACTGCAACCGAGCGGTTATTTCGACACTATCCGTGCTTGCGAAAACCGCAAAGAGGTGGATATCGAGCAAAAACCGCAAGCGACTCTCGGTTTGCTCGTTGGTTGCGAGGATACATAGCTTTTTACGCGGTCTCACATGCCACCTCCGCTGGTTCGATTCGAAAGAGAAGTGCTTGCGCATCCGCGATGGTTGCTTTATCGGGAAGCAGTTCCAGAAAGTCCTCTTTAGGCATGTTGGTCATCCCGATGGCGGTAGCTGCGCGATGAAAAGCGAGCAACTCTTCTTTCCGTGCATAGGTAATTTCCCACTTGCGGTCAACGCGGCCGGCCCGGGTGAGAGCGCGGTCCAGTTTCTCAGGCCAGTTGGTGGTCATCACCAGAATCCGGCCTTGCGAGGCAATGATCCCGTCAATGTAGTTCAGGAGGTCAGACGGGGTGATCTTCGACTCCGAGGTGGGAGGCGATGCTGCTAGAGGGGTATTTGTTTGTTTCCCGTCGGTTGTAGCCTCATTGCTTTGGTTCATCCGCTCTGCGGCTGCGGCGATGCAGTCGACATCTTCGATCAGAACGAGCGAGCCTGGCCGCACGTCGTCCAACAGACCCGCCAAGTCTTCACGGCTCCGCAGAGCCGCCAGACTGAGGTAGTAGAGTGGCAGTTGTAATTCGGTTGCGAGGCACTGGACCAACGTCGTCTTGCCCCCGCCCGGGCATCCGAACAGGAGATAACCACGGCGCCACGGGATGCCCATCGGTTCATAGCGGTTTTTGCTCTTCAAAAACTGTTGGGCATCTGAGAGTATGTCGTCAATCAATCCATCTGGCAGGTAAACCGTGTTGCGCGGTCGTGACGCCATTGGCCGCGAGTTCCAATAACAATACCGATGATAGAAGTAATGAAGCGCGGTTGGATGGCCTGCCTCCCACTCAGACCGAGCCTCTGCGATGATGTCCAGCAAGAGATTGCGGTCCCGCGTACCCCAAATGGTGAGGGTCACACGCCTTCGAGGAATGTTAAATGTTTGGCTTCCTCCCGAGGTCTGTGCGGTTGGTTCGTCTTTCCCACTGTTGAAGATTAGGAGATAGCGGTTTCGCCACTTGAACGGATAGACTCCGTACGCCGGAACGAGTTCATATCCAGAATCGCGCTCCTGAAAACCCAGCGGTTTGTCGCAATTGCTTTGTTGGTCGACAGTGGCGCGGCGTAGCAATAGAGTGGAAATCCGCCGCTCCCGCAACCGCTTCTCTGCCCAATACTGTAACCACACCCATGCCTCCGTGTGGTCCATCTCTTCGACCGTGACGCTTACACTGATCCGCCGGGTTACTTGGCCAATCGTGCGCTGGTAGATCATTGTCCAGAAGTTGCGGACCCACCCCAAAGCACCGCCCAAACCGAGCATCACCCATGGCGGCATTGAACCGAGGAAGCCTGTAGTCGGTGACGTCATTCATTCTCCTCGGTTTTCGGCATCCATTGCCCCTCGGTAAGTTTCGCCATCTCTGCAAGTTTGCTTGGCTCACCCTGATTCGTGCGCTGCTCCAATCGACCCTCAGCATCATGGCGGTTGTAGTTCCACGGCATCAACTTCTGAACCTCGGGATCGCGTTGCTGCTCGGGCGTCAGCGAAGCAAAAACACTTCCCCACAACCGCCGGCGTTTGATGGCCTTCTCTGGGCGAGGGTCTACTTCGGTGAGGCGGTCGTCCGCAACCTCTTGCGGTTTCGGCGGAGTCTGGACTGGCGCAACCGCTGCGGCGCCCAACACTGCTCTACGAAAGAACTGGCTGATGTTCCTCGGCTTCTTCAAGCGTTTCCCCTTTCAGGTTGGCGAGCAACTCTGCCAATTCTTTTACGTGTGATGCCAGCGGTTCCGTCTCATACGGGTCACAATCCTCGAGGTGCGCCCGCAGTAGCGGTAACTGTTTCTGCAGAAAACCGATGAAAGTCTTTCTGGCAGAATACTCCAAAACCAGCCATTCGAGCGCGGTCCCTTCATCTGAAATCTGATGCTCCCTGCTAAATTCGTTCAAGGCGTTGGTAATGATTGTGCG
>JACTVF010000004.1 GCA_019695435.1 Methanoregulaceae archaeon
GCGAGCAGAACATATTCTACCGGGGCCGCGTCATCGACCCGACCGGAACCTTCTTTATTATGGCGGGGAGTTACCAGCCCGAGGCGATGCAGCAGCTGGCAAAGATCGAGACGCCCGCGTTTGTTGCGGTCATCGGGAAACCGAACCTGTACCAGAAGCCGGACGGCTCGTACCTCGCCTCGATCCGGGTCGAAGCAATCACGGTCGTGGACAAGGAGACCCGGGAGCTCTGGATACTGGACACGGCCGCACGCACGCTCGACCGCGTCGATGCGCTGGCAACCGGCACAAGCTCGGATATCGCGAAGGCGAAGGAGCAGTATCCCACGGTCGATCCGGCGGTATGCCGGAAGATGGCATACGATGCGCTGGCGCAGATCAAGATGTAAAATTTTTTTTAGAAAGACAAAGTTAAAAGATTTTTACTTTGTTATTATTTATTTACGTCTGAAAGCGCGTAAAAATGGTTTATTTTGTTTTTATATATTACATCATTCTGGGTGTGTATTTTGATGGTATGATTTTCAAAATCTTTGATGTTCTGTTATCTTGTTTGTTGTGCCGGGAGGTTCTGTTAATTTGGTGCGGGGGGATGAAAATATTGTCAATTTAACCTTCATGAAAGATGGTCAGAATGAGTGATTAGGTCATTTAACTAATTTTAATCTTGCATTTTTTTCACATGAAAAGTTAACAGAACCTATATTTATGCGTGGAACCCGGCCACCTGTTTTGCGCGTAAATATTCATCGGGATCGATTCCCTTTGACCGATGCATGACTGATTCAAGGGGGGGACATTGACAATCCGGTTTCCCTGCACTGCGGCAATGCAGCCAAAATTTCCTGCGTGGATCTGGTGGACTGTCTCAATCCCAAGGCATGTGGCAAGGACCCGGTCATAGGATATCGGATTTCCGCCGCGCTGGACGTGACCGAGCACGGTCACCCTTGTTTCCACTCCTAGCCTGCGCTCCAGTTCTTTGCTGAGGACAGTCCCAACGCCGACAAATTTTTCGTGGCCGCATTCGTCTCTGTCACATTCTGGCACCGATATGCCGGCAATATCCTCACGGCGCGTTCCTTCGGCAACGACAACAATCGAGAAGTTCTTTCCCGCGCGGTACCGTTCATCCAAGGACAGACAGACTTCACCTAGGGATGTGCGCATTTCCGGGACTGGGATCTCATCTGCACCTCCGGCAATGCCGGCAGCAAGGGCGATCCAGCCGGACCTACGGCCCATCACTTCGACAACCATAATCCGGTGGTGGGATTCTGCGGTCGTGTGGAGTCGATCGATCGCTTCAGTAACAATAAAGACCGCCGTGTCGAATCCTATCGTGGCATTAGTTCCGAAAACGTCGTTATTGATGGTCTTTGGGATACCCCTAATGGGTTTACCATGAGTGGATACTTCTTGTGCTGCACGAAGGGTACCGTCACCATCAATCACAACAAGGGCTCCGATGTCAATATCCTCGATAACACACTTTATCCTTGTGATATCATCGGGATTTTTCACCGGGTCGATCCGGGAGGTTCCAAGGATCGTACCCCCCCGGGATATAATCCCGGAGACAGAATAATCCGTGAGCGGTACGTGTCATTGCCGATAAGGCCCGGCCACCCGTTCCGAATTCCGATAACCGGATATCCCTTCGCGATCCCGCTGCGCACAACCGCCCGGATCGCGGCGTTTAGCCCGGGACAATCCCCGCCACCGGTAAGGAAGCCTGTTGCTTGTATCATACGTAGATTCTCATCCCGTTTTTGGATCCTCCGGTGAATATTCGCTTAATGTTTCCCAGAAAAGAATCGGTAGGCGCCTTATATCGGTTAGCCAACCCGATAAATTTTCCGGATGTGCGAAAAGACCCAGAATTAATGGATGCACTAATCGAATGAAGGCATTACCGATCAAGAAACATCTCTCCCGAATCGTTGATACGAGGGATATCATCCGGGATAGATAATGAGGTTTTGTATCCAATCGCAAAGGAGAGACTTGTGAGGAACTGTAAAAGATTATCGGCATATTTTTATGATAATTTCTGAAAAGGCGGTTTTTTAATTCCCGAGCGACGGATAATCCGTGTAGCCCTTTTCTTCACCAGTGTAAAACGTTGCCACATCTTCCCGGTTCAGCGAAGCATCCCTCTTGAATCGCTCGGGGAGATCCGGGTTGGCCAAGAATAAAACTCCAAATGAGATCAGGTCTGCGAGACCATCTTCAATTGTTTGGGTTGCACTCCTCGCATCATAGCCCCCATTCAGGATGAGTGTTCCTTCAAATTTTTTACGAATGAGCGGTGCCATCTGTACCTCCGGTGTTATTGCACCCAGCTTGCCCCCGATCGGCTCCACGAGATGAATATAGCCGACGCCTATCCTGCTTAGTTCCTGTGCCAGATAGGCAAATGTTTCCCGTGGATTTGTATCGGACATTGCATGGATAGAAAAATGCGGTGATATCCTGTATCCTACCTTCTTTGCACCCCACACTTTTACCACTGCTTCCGTCACTTCGAGAGGGAGGCGTGCGCGGTTCTCCAGGCTTCCACCATATTTGTCGGTTCGCCGGTTTGAACCGTCTCTGATGAACTGATCCAGCAGATAGCCGTTTGCTCCATGAATTTCAACGCCATCGAAACCTGCCTTCTTTGCATCCTTCGCCCCGTTCCTGAACTGGCGTACTATCCCCGTGATCTCAGCACGTCCGAGTGCCCGGGGTACCGGAATAGTCTTCTTGCCTTGGGGCGTATGGATTTCTTCATCGACCGGAAGGGCTGATGGCGCTACCGGGAGATCCCCGGCGAGAAAATCAGGGTGTGATACTCGACCGACATGCCAAAGCTGAAGAAAGATCTTCCCACCGGCGCGATGCACAGCACCGGTCACCTTCTTCCAGCCCAAAACCTGTTCCGGGGAGTAAATTCCGGGAGTCCGGTAAAAGCCAACACCCTGCGGGCTCACTTGCGAACCCTCAGTAATTATCAGACCCGCCGAGGCCCGCTGCACATAATAGGTGACCGATAACGGACCCGGGACATTTCCTTCAATCGCGCGACCACGGGTCATTGGCGCCATCACCATCCGATTCGAGAGCGATAGATCGCCCAGTTTATAGGGAGATAATATACTCATACAGTTCCTTCTGTTTCATTCTGCACCATATCCGCACCACCCCGTTGTTCAACTACAATAAAAATGACCGCCTTTTTTTAAGAGACCGCCCTTGCGTAGGTATCCGCCATCCGCGATGCGACCGGGTTCCACTGGAACATCCGATCAACCTTGCCTCTGCCCCGCCTTCCGAGCACCTCAGCGTTCCAAGGTTCATTGATCATGCTGCGTATCCCCCATGCCAGGGAATCTGGTGTGGGGTCAGCCTTGATCCCATTCATAAAAGAATCTATATTCTCCGAGAGCCCCCCCACGTTCGACGCGACTACCGGCTTTTCCGCACTCCATGCTTCCAGCAGCACAAGACCAAAGGGTTCATTCCTGCTCGGGATCACCACAAGATTGCATGCATTAAGTAGACGAACATATTCCGAATCAGGAATGTAGCCGACAAAATTGACCGGGAGATCGCGTGCACGTTCTTGGAGGTACTGCCGCATCCCACCATCTCCGGCCACGATCACTTTTGCATCCCACCGTTCCCGGCATACCTTTCTTAACGCCTCGATAAACAGGTCAGGACCTTTCTGGTACACGAGCCTGCCAACAAAAAGGATGAGAGGAGCATACGGATGGATCCCATATGCCCGTTTCACCTCCCCGGGATCGATATCAGCCCGGTACTGTTGTGGCACAACCCCATTGGGAACAACGTCACATTTCCAGTCAGGGATATTGTAAAGATTCATTACCTCATTTTTCAGGATAGATGAAACCGCAGTAACCCTCTTTGCAATCAGTCCCCCGTACCACTCTTTTCCGGAAATTTCCCTGTATTCCCACCAGTCACCATACTGGTTGCCGTTCCGGCCATATTCAGTGGAATGATAGGTGAGAATTGTATCCCGCTGCTGCAGCCGGTGGAGCGCCTGTACTGCATGCCAGTCATGGAAGTGCAGGATATCAAATTTTTCCTTCCTGTCGAACTGGTGGAACTGATTCACCATCTGGTTGCTCATATCCTCACAGTACTGTACTGTATTGCATCCCTGCGGCTGACAGTAATGGTAAGAGACATTATTGATCGTCTGATCCGGCATCCACCCCCGTGTGAAAAAGTGAACTTCGTGGGATTTTGCCATATTTTCCGCAAGGTTAGTCGCGGCGCTTGCGAGCCCCCCTACCCGCTCGGCATACATCGACTCCCAGCAGAAGAACGCTACTTTAAGTGACTCCATAACAGTTCCCTCCGCTCGTTGATCGGGGTGATCAGATCCTGCCGGTCTGTACGGCCAATGACGTCCTCGGCCAGTTTCTGATCGTGAAGTGTATGCTCGATCCAGTGCGCGATATCCCCCCGTTCCTGATGGTATGCGATCGAGTCGGCAGGTACCACCCGGAGCAGGTCGCAGAACTGGTCAAGACTGTATGCCGCATACCCGACATAACCGAAAGGAGAGGCAAAGTGGAAAGCCTCTTCCGGTGTCAGTGTCCGCAGGGTCTTTGCCGATCGTTTATTCTTCATGAACCGGATGTTTCTGTTTTCAAAATCGGCAAGGATCGCCATGTACGTCCTGAATGCATCCTCAGCCTCATGGTGGCTGAAGTAGTTGTGCACCTCGCCGCAGGTCCCATACTTGGAGGCCATATAATAGAAGTGGTCGCTTGTCTGGAGATATCGCCAGATTGCCTTGTCTTTGGCAAAGGCCGCAGCTTTCTGGATCGCTGAGTATGCCGTGTGCTGCCGTTCGTTGCCCATCCATGCGGAAGCATCCTTCTCGATATCAGCCCACGATATAGTTTCACGGACATCGATTGCCCCGACCGGTTGGTAATTTTCAAGGGCCTCTGTGGGCAGGATGGTCCTGACTCCCCGTTGTTCCAGCTCAAGAGGGAGGTATGAGAGGAAATTAAGGATCCCGGTCTCTTTCCAGAAATGCTCACCGAAGGTTTCGTAATCGATAAAGATATTGACGAGATCCCCGGTTGTACCACTTAACCAGTCTGCATAGGTGTCCGCAGTCAGCGGGTACTTGTCCCAGCCCTGGTTGCCAAACCGGAACGCGATATCATCGGAGAGCTGAATATCGCGGAGAAGAACGGGCATATCATTACAGGTGTAGACATGGTGCGGGCTGCGCCAGTCGAGTACCCGGTCTACACCTTCAGTGAATGCGCCGGCATAGCCCATCCCTTTTACGCAGGAGGCAATCTGGTTATTGAATGTGAACTCGGTATTTTCAAAGACTGTTGGACGGATCCTGAACAGGTCGTACATCAGATCGGTATGTAACCTTGCCTGCTCGATAAATTCTGATTTGTCGCCAAAGCAACCGGCAATGCTGTGATAATAGGTCTGCCCGAGCAGCTCGGAATTCCGGTGACGGGCTACCTGGTCAAAGAGGGACAGGACATCCGGTTGCCACTTCTCCAGTTGCTCAATAAGCGTTCCGGAAAAAGAGAATGCGCAGTGGAAACCCTCATCCATTTTTTCCAGAATTATTTGGGTGGCAGGCAGGTAGCACTTTTCAGATACCCTCTCCAGCACTTCCCGGTTCAGTTCATCAAAATAGAGCGTGCCCAGATCCTTTTCCTTCTTCTTTGGATCCGGAGAAAAGTGGCGGTTCAGCCGGAAAGGCTGATGCACTTCAAATCCAATACAGACTTCTGGCATATTTCTCGTCCCCAATCCTGCTGTTATTTTTTAATTTCTCCCAATTTTGCATTCTCATATTTTTCGCGTTACCGGCGTTTCCCAAACCTGCACTCTCGCCTCCATTAGATACAGTTCAGAGTCCCGGTTATAGGAAGAGTTTTCAACCGTATTCCCTATGGTTAAGAGTATTAAATAGAGTCTTTCCCGAATATCAAATTTTGAGACAATGTTTGAAAGTTGGTGTCTGAGATGATCGAAAAAGAGGTTTCAGCACAGATTTTTTTTCCGGAACTGGCGGGCACAAATAGAGATTGCTTCACCAGCCGTGGGAAATACATGATACATATCTGCCAGATCGTGGACAGATAGGAGCTGGGTTACTGCCAGAACTGATGCCTCGATAATTTCAGTTGCAAGCGGGGCACAGAGATGTACCCCAAGTACATGTTCATCAGATTTACTGACAACTATCTTTACCATCCCACGGGTATCTCCTGTCATGAAGGAACGGACCATGGAGTCCATCCGGAGGGTCTGAGTGATCGGATCCAGGCCAGCTGTCCGGGCCTGCGCCTCGGTCAACCCGACCCCGGCGACCTGTGGCATAGTGCAAATTCCATGGGGAATGAACGAGTGGATAATGGATCGCTTCAGATCCGAAAATGCATTCATGGCGGCGATCTCCCCGCCGTAACGTGCGGCCGTCTCCAGCATCGGTTCTCCTGTAACATCGCCTGCGGCCCAGATATTCGGCGCCGAAGTCCTCAGGGTGGCATCCACAAGGACCGCCCCGGAAGGAGCGGTTTTCACTCCGGCCCGGTCGAGTCGGAGTTCTTTTGTATTGGGGGAGCGACCGACAGCCAGGAGCAGTTGCTCTGCGGAAAATATCTGTACGGTTCCTTCGATAATGGCGGTAACCGCAACTCCATTCGTGGTCTTCTCGACGCTCTTGACCTCTACCCCAGTACGGATATCTATGCCCTCTTCACTGAGATATCCGGCAAGGAGATCGGCTATTTCCGGTTCTTCGTCAGGAATAATTCGGGCACTCCGCTGGAGGAGCATGACTTTTGTCCCGAGATGGGCATAGAGTTGGGCAAACTCGAGTCCCAACGCCCTTCCACCGATAACAATAAGCGATCCGGGGATGCGTTCCGGGCTCAGTGCCTCTGCATTTGTCATGAACGGAACAGCATTTATTCCCGGAATGGGCGGAATAGCGGGAGATGAACCGGTAGCGATGATCGCACGATCCGTGGTAACATTACGGCTACCGATCTGCAGCTTCGTGGGTGAGAGAAACACCGCATTACCTTCGATGATTTCGATATTAAGCCCGGCTATCCTGTCCGTTTTCTTCTTTTTCAGCCGCCCGATCAGGGAATCTTTTTCGGCAAGGACTACGGACAGATTGAAACGGCTGTCCATCCCAATACCCGTATGGCCATGGTTTTTGTAATAATAGTACTCCGCAAGCGTAAGGAGAAACTTGCTCGGGACGCATCCGGTATTCACGCATGTACCCCATAGGGAACTACGCTCAACAATTGCCACGCGTGATGCTCCCTTATGAACCGCGGTAGTTGCCGCAGTTGTCCCGGCGGCACCACTTCCGATCACGACAAGATCATACATGGCCATTCAAACCCTTACGTCATTCCCCGTTATGGATGACCTGCGCTGGGGCTAAGATCTGCATCCCCGGCCACGCATGCGTACAATTCCTGAGGACCAAATCTTTCGGCAGGATTTTCGGCTGACCGAAATTGTTCGATCACCTTACTGAACGAGGCATTCGGGTTCTGTTCAAAGAATGCCAGGCACGTCTCCCAACAGGAACTGCACCTTAACACATCCCTGTCTGTCAATCGTTACTTTCATCCTGCTTCCAACTTTATTTTGGGATAGTTTCATTGCAATGACCGTATAGTATTTCGAGTCTGTCAACCCTTGAAATGCTATGATTCCGTTGTTTTGGTCATGCTTTACAATCTTCACGTTCTGTTGTCCGCATCCCAGTTCCCTGCAAAGAAGGCACCCGGTTCAGGTATATTATCTGGCGTAAATCCCGCATGTTTAATTTTTCGACGACGAGATGTCGCTCCTTGAGTTTGTTTATCCCATACCGCACGGTGCGCGGGCTGAGCTGTGTCTTTTTCACCAGATCCTTGTGCGACATTTCTGTGCCGGCATCAAGAATCGTGAGAATGGTTTCCGAAGACCGGGGGAGTGGTGATGTTGTCATAGTTAAAAAGACCCGGGATCAGCCGCAGCTTGTCCCGCAGCCCTCCCCCGTACCCTGGTCGGCTTCTTCTTTGTCTATAAGGATCCGTGCAAGTGCTTTTTCGACAAAGTCATCGAACGAGTCCATCTCCCCCCAGTTTTCAACGAGATAGTTCTCTGATATCTCCGGGTTTGGCAGGATGAGAACATTGCCCTCATCGTTCCGGGACGTAATGTATTTTCTCGCACGGTGCACGCGGTGCAGGGTTTCCTCTTTTTTGGGGATACGTGCTGTCACCACCCAGTAGGTCTCAAGATCCTGTACATCGACATAGATCTCGTGTTCCTGCCGGAATTTGTTTAAGTCTTTCTGAGTTGTTTGTAACATACAGTTCACCTCCTTTGTGCTCCCGTTCTCCTTTAGTGAAGCACACAGATGGCCCCCGGGGAACTGATAAGAAAGGCCAGGCTCTCTGAGACACTGAACTCAAAGCGGTCCCCGGACGGACCATTATACCCAATGTTCATATCCTGCCCTACCACAAGTGAGCAGTACTGCCGGCCTGAGGCAAGAAGAACCCCGCCTTTATTTAAGGCCGGGGCTTTTATCACATCCCCGGCAATATCGAGACGTATCGCCCGGACGAGTTCCTCGTGCGTAAGCCGGCGTTCTGGTAATATACCACCGGACGGATTGACAAATTTAGGCATGTTTCTCTCCTTTTTCGTAGGGTGTCCTTATCGTTGTACGGGCCGGACGACTACATCTTCTGACATCATGTATGACAGATCCCGGCAGGGCAAAACCCGGTTATTTCTTCAGCCGGTCAAACCTTTTCTGGACTTCGTCCCAGTTCACGATGTTCCAGAATGATTCGACAAACTTTGCCCGGTCGTTTTTGTAATCGAGATAGTACGCATGTTCCCATACATCGAGTACCATAAGGATATGGAACCCGGGGACGATGTTCACGTTGTGTTTTTCGACCTGCATAATGAGGAGTCGGTTTGTTTTCATGCAGTGGGTCAGCACGGCCCATCCCGATCCTTCAGCACTGGTTGCGGCCGCTGTGAACTCTTTTTTAAAACGGTCGAATTTTCCAAACTCCTCATTGATTGCCTTTGCCAGTTCTCCTCTGGGCGCGCCGCCACCACCCTTTCCTGCAGGTGCAAGGTTCTCCCAGAACAAGTTGTGGAGCCTGAACCCCCCGAGATGGAACGACAATTCTTTGAGCGTTGCCTTCACGTCAAAATCCGAGTTCTCTTTCCTTGCTTTGTCAAATTTCTCATAGATGGCATTTGCTCCGTTGACGTAGGCCTGGTGGTGTTTTGTGTGGTGCAGTTTCAGTTGTTCTTCAGAGATGTACGGTGCTAGGGCGTTGTATGCGTAGGGCAGTTCCGGTAACGTATAAAATCTGCTTGTTGTCATGGTTCGATTACCTCTTTTTCATGTGGGACTTTCCACGAAAGGCAAAGTCCCTCCAATGGCACCGGTATTCAACAAGAAATTTTAAAGGGTCTTGCCCATTAATCAAAAATTGAAACAAAATTTGAAGGGTTACAGAACATCTGGACGGATACAGTTTGCCCGTTACCGCATACACTTTTCCCCTTCCGTGAGAGGGGGGCCCGGTCATTTCTCAACCAATTTGACGACATTGGCGCAGCAGTCTGAAGCGGCCCGGACTTCACAATTCCTGAGATCTTCAGGAGGTGCTCCATTAGCATTGTTCCCATTAAAACTGTGCTTTTCCCACAATCGGGCTGAACAAATCCTCCTTGTTCTTTTTAAACAAGTCGGGACAGGAGCAGGTGCCGCAACTGATGCAGTTTTTGCGATCAATCAACATTTTCAGGGTCTTAAATCCCATTCCTTTTTTAAGATCACCGCTGATGCGGGATCGAGGGGGGTGCCCGTCCTCACGCGACCTGCCCCCCCCAAAAAACCGGCCTCCTCTACAAATAGCGGGTAATCTGCCCCGTTCATCGTGTTATTCCCGCGATTCGAAATATTTCAATGCGGAAGGAAAATGCTTCTTCACCTCGCCAAAGAAATATTTTACCAGTTTTTTGTCCGAATTTGCGATCGATCCGTTGATAGTGGCGAGCAGCCAGTTTGGCAGATCAGGGTTCTTGTCAAGGACATTCATGATAACGACAACGGTCTCGTCAACGTCAACCTTCTTTTTCCATCGGTAGGGCATGGTTCTTACTTCATTTTGAACCGTACCTCATCCCGATCTCTTCTTCACCGCAAGATCATACACTGTCCAGTTCCTCTCCCATTCAGGATTTTTTGCCTTTAGCATGCCGAGAATTTTGGTTTTGATCTCCTGTGTCGTGATACCGTCCCGGGCACCGCGTTCAATGTCCTGTGCGATTGTCCGTGCGTAGTCGGAAGGTGCGCCGGTCTTGATCATGCTGACCACGATCTTTTCCGGCACAAACGGTTCCTTCCTGCCATCCCTTTTCTTTACCATAACCATCGTTGATCATCTCTCCAGAGAGTGCCGCAAGATAAGCACCTGTTTTTAGATAATCTTTGTACCCCAGAGCGCGTGTTCATAGCGTTGGGCTTTCTCAGATCCCTTTGTGCAAAAGAACCTATGTTTCAGTCCCAACTCCGATGTGATCGGGCAGACCGGGCAGATACAATCTTTTTTTTCGGATATGCACATGAAGCTCTTCCCTGTTGCACAGAAAAGCAGTTCCTGCTCCTTCTTTGCGCACCGGTTATAGGTCGGACAGGAGGGACACGTACACTTGGCTGCGAATTTTCTGGCGGCCTCTTCCCACTCAGCCGGTGTCATTCCGAACATCGACAGCATCGCCTCTTCGAATTTATCCATCATTTCACCTTGTATATCCCAGTTGTACCGTCATCGGTTCTTTCCGGCATACGATCGTTGCCACGGTTGCAAGGGATGTATCCTTTTGGTATTTGCTTCCCGTTCTTGCCCGCCCGATAATGATCCGGTCGTATGGGCACCTGGCACAATCATGTTAGTCGATAGAAATTTTTCCCCGTGATTCTTTGGTGGTCTTTTTCAAGTGTACTTCCAGGACACCGTTCTTGAATGTTGAAGACGATCCCTCTTCTGTCACCGGTTTCGGGAGCGGGATGATCCGTGTCATCGACCCGAACGTGCGCTCGCGCATGTAGTACCCCTCTTTCTCCTCTTTCTTCTCCTCCTTGCGCTCGCAGGAGATCTCCAGTGCCTGAGGGCCGATCAGATCGAGGGTGATATCCTTTTTTGCTACACCCGGGATGATGTCTGCGGTGACAACCACTTCGTCATCCTTCTCCGACACATCCACATGGAAGGATGTCCGTTGTGCAGGCAGCTGTTTTGCGGCCGGTTCACCGGTAGCAGGCAACAGAGCTACCGGACTGGTATCATATAACTGCCGGGTCAGCGAATCCATGTAGTTCCTCATGTCTTCAATCTCATCAAAGAGCGATCGGTAATACCATCGTACCATCTGTTTCACCTCACTTTTTCGTGGTTGTATCCGGATCCCGTTTTCGGGTAGCCTTTCGGTCAAGGGATACATGGTTCTACACGGTGAACCCGCAGAACTACCATCCCTTATCCAACAGTGCATTTATGGAGTATTTCATCAAATTATTCTGTAATATCAAAATTTGAAACACATTTTGAAAATATGGGCATCATTTTTGTAAGATCTTTCCTTTTTTATACTAACGGTCCCTGATTACATCCCGCCCAAATCCATAATTCAAACCGGGATCGATGTTCGAGTACGAGATAGAATACCTCAAAATGTGCGATATGACAGAGGGGAGCGGGAGCAGATAATGGCTGTACTAACCAGCTCGCCTGGTCTCTGGAATGATACCCGTTTCTGGTCATCACCGGAGGAAATATGAGGTGACTAATCGATGAGTGAAGATGCGAAACAGATCATAAAACACCTGACTGAGCAGTTATGGGCATTGCAATTCAGGGATTACCTTGTGTCTGAAGATTTTTCCCGGTTCTGCAGAGAATATGATCTGGTTGATGCATGGGGAGGAACTCTCGACCTCTCCCGGAACATACCGAATTTATACGGGGGTATGGAGATGAAGAATGCATTTGTTTTGCTTTTGCTCCATATCTACCGGAGCCGGCAAAAAGAATTTCCAGCATTGTTTACTCGTCTCCTCACCGGTTTTTCCCATGGGATTTCCTACCCCCTGCCTCTTGACGACATGAAAAAGGATCTGGTGCTCCTGGGCTATTCTGCACATGAGATAGAACAAGAATTATCCGGCATGAATAATAATTAAAAGAATTCCTTAAACCGCGGGGAGAAGATGTCCTGATGAAAAGGGTGATTACTCAATAAAAACCCCAAAAAGAAGGGGATCCTGTAGTTGTTATATATACCCAGTGCTTTTCCCGGTCGGGATCACTTGAAAGCCGGGCAGGAATCCTACCACTATAGTCCCGATCTGGATCGATACCAGTAATTCAATGTTGTGCGTTTCGATACCTTTTTGCGTTTGCCACGTCACGCCGATTTTCTGAACGCCATCTGCGCCACGACACCGGCGAACTTGTCCAGGGACTCGTTCCACCCGGCCCTTGTCTGATCAAGCATGCCGCCGGGGGGGAGACCAGTATGCCGGAGGGTAAGCCGTGTCCTGCCTGCTTGAACATCAAAGGTCACGGTCATAAGCATTTCAGCGGGAAAGTCCGGGCTCATGCCGTAATACGTCGCCGGCACCACGTTCCCTTTTTCATCGGCAAAACTATCCGTGCAGACAATTTTTTCCGGTTTTGTAATTTCCCGGAATACACCGGTACTCCAGTAGTCCTTTCCCTCGGGGGATCGCATGCAGTAGAGATAAGATCCGCCAACCCGGAGATCGATCCGGCAGGAAGGGGATGTGAAGTTTTTCGGGCCCCACCACTGCATAACGGCACCGGGATCCGTCCATGCTTTCCAGACAATCTCACGCGGCGCATCGAAAAGGCGGGTGATGATGAGCACCCCCCCGCATGCATTCGTGTTGAAACTGCAGCCTGCAACCGACGATTCAATTTTGTGGCTGGTTGTATTCACCCGGTAGAGCCGGGGATTGTTCAGTAAATCCAGTACGTTGATCTTCTGGTCAACGAGATCTTCATAGGAGAAGAAATCGGTAACATCGTTTTCTGCATCGGTCCAGAAGATCTGGACCCCGTTCTGGTATTTTTTACTGCTTGTAATCTGCTGCATGTTCTTCCTCCTGTTTTCATTGCTCCGTTCGTAACGATACTGCACCCGGCTGTTGGCAGTTCATAGATGGGATCAGCTCGTGGATCTGACCAGGTCTTCGGGTTTTAGCCATTTGAGCACAGCCTCAATACTGGAAATCTCGCGTTGAATGATCTCTTCGTGAAAATATTCCCTGAGTTTAAATTCGAATTTCATCCTGAATTCGCGGTTCCATCCTTGTTCCGGATCGTACTGATTCCTGATATAAAACTGAAATTCGTCAAGATCCTGCCGGGTGAGTTTATCGATGAGTGTCGCTTGGTACTTGTTCATGAGGGATCGTTTCATATCATCAAACGAAATTTTTTCCTGATCCATGTAGTCACACCTCGAAACACGACCCTGTTGATTTAGTTGTGCGCCCCATGTCTGTGATCAGGTCTTTTTCCCTTGCGTACCATCTCCGGGAATTATCAAAATCTACCTGGAGGTATTTGACCTTGTTACGCCGCTCCTCAGCCTGACGGGTCTGTTTCTTTAGTTCTTTTTTGAGTTGTTCAATGTCGTCCATCATGTCACTCCCTTACCTATGCTGGAGCATTTCACGGTGTACGCATTTTTCAGTCACACCCTGGATAATTCCAGTAATGCCGGATAAAATCAACATAAATGCAGTCATGGCGATCGCAACGGTTGCAGCCATATGCCGGACAAGGAATCCCATAGGTGGGATTTTCCGAGAAGAGCCCCTTATGAGTAATACATTCCCCTTTACAGAAATTACTCCAGATTTTGTCAAGAGCCTCACCGGTCATATATAACCCGTCTGAATGGTCATCAACGGAAATCATTCTCACCCGTTTTTGGAATGGACAAGGCAAAATATTAGGCTCTCTTGTCAAAATCAGATTTTGAAACAAAATCTGAAATAACGATGCAACATATTAAAAACGTACGTATCTTCGCCGGCTATGGCTTATGGTACCGGTTTTTCAAGAATGATTTCCAGCACTCCGTCAGAGAACTTTTTTTTGAAAAGCCGTGCTTCCTGAGGGATCCGTATGGCTTTTCGGAGTGTCTTTTCATCGTCTGATACTGATAAGGTAAAGAGAGTTTTTTCAAGATCGATCCGTATTTGTTCTTCCGTTACTTTGGGAAGATCGATGTTGACGTGAATATACCTGTCATCATCAGTCATGCGGATCGGCGGATCGAACGCGATATCATCTGATAGATTATCACGGTCTTTCAATTCCATAAAACTCCTTTGCTGGGATTCATACAAACCCGGTTCGGTTTAATGGATTTTTCCGGGAATATTATCATCTCTCCACCAGAGCCGCCATTTCCTTTTTTTAGAGCTGGCTTCATTACGGATCACTTTCTGGTAATGATGAGAACTATCTGTTTTTTGGGGAGGAATTTTCCCTGGCAGGGATACCCGTTACCAGGGAATTATTGGATTATATCATCGGACTAAGCGATTTCCCTGCGGCCAGTTTTTTACTCTGCGGTTTTTCAGAGGTGTGTGTGCAATGGCTCCCGTGCCATCTTCTATGTCCAGTCTTCTGTCCGCAAGGTATATTTAGGGACTAATGAGGGGTTAATCCTTTGATGCATGGCATTTTCCTTTGATGCGGGCAATTAACACCCACGCCTCTTCCTTATTTCGGCTTCTCCATATAAATTACCGAAAGTTTCAGGAATTGTTTCAAATTTTGACATATGCAATCTTCATGCCTGATCCCGCGTCATGGTCCGGTAACCCGATCATGGCAGGGCACATGCCGCTCCTCGCCGGATTTCATGATTGGGGTGCGGGGGTATCTGGAAAAAATGTTATTTCTTCTCGGGTGGCGTGATGGCAGTGACACTGTCTCCCAGAATGTGCCTGAACACAAACTTGAACTCGACGAGCCGGTTATGAATATACTTTTTTCCGGCCTCTGTCGGCGAGTACAGTTTTGATTTTCCCGAAGTCTTCATCACGAGGTATCCTTTCTGTTCGAGATCATAGAGGTACATGTAAATCCGGGCTTGAGGAATGAGGACATTATACCGGCTGTGGATCTCATGGACGATATCATACCCTGAAATGGGTTTTTCGAGGAGCGAGAGCACCACCGGTTCAAGGGATTTTTTCACGACATCGTCGATGGTTGCCTGGGGCACAACGCTGACAGATTCTGAAGGGAATGACCGGTGGGCAAAGGACAGGGTAGTTTCTTTACCTGTCGATATGATGATCTTTGCAATGCCATCACAGAGCTGTTTTATCTGGTTGTGATCGATATCAGCCATGTTCACGGCAATAATGCCCGATAATGGTACACCTTGGTTCTTCTTTGCCAGGATAAGATTTTTTACGGAGATGATATCGGAAAATTCTTCCGTTTCGGAAAAATCAAAAAGAACCTGAAGTGTGCCGGGCGACGGATCCTTAGGTAATGATTCTGAACACTTTTCAAGGATTCCGGGTAAGAGATACACTTCGCCCTTTTTTATCCGTCGCATGAAAAGGTCGCCATGCTGGATCTCCTTTAAAAAATATTTCTGCAGGATGGACCTATGATAGGCAAAGAAATTGCGCCCTCCTTTTTTCAGGCCGGCTTCGATGGCAAACTTGAATATTGGTTCTTTTAAGGTTGGATCGGCATACAGGAAAAGAACTATATCGGTAAAAATATCTTTTAAAAGGACGGTCTTGATCTCCGGTAGTTTAATATATTCAGCCCCGGCCTCATCCTCTGCACCACTTCCTGTATGCCGGACACCCTTCTCATAAGTTGCATGAGCGGCCTTGCGGAGCTCCTGTTCAGTTGTTTTTCGGAACAGGGCAACCTCGATAGCAGCCTTGATCTCCAGTTCATTGAAGGGTTTTACAATATACCCGTAGGGCCCGACCTGTTTTGCTTTTTCGATAATTGCATCGTCTGCATAGGACGTGACAAAGACAACCGGGATATCCAGTTCCCCGGCAATGGTCTTTGCCGCTTCAATACCATTCAGCCTTCCCGGCATGACAATATCCATCAGCACCAAATCCGGTGTAAGCCGCCGTGCCTTCTCGATGGCGTCTTCCCCTGATGACGCCATCCCGGCAACGGTATACCCCATTGCGCTCAGTCGTTCTTCCAGCTGCATCGATATAATGGCTTCATCATCAACTACAAGGATCTTTGACATCGTTATTTACCCCCGGTATTGAGAGAGAATTCCACAATCACTTCTGTGCCATGGTTACTGGTGATAGTGACGGACCCGTTCAGCTGCATTACAAGACTGCGGATGAGTTTGAGTCCCAGGCTAGTGGTATGGTAGACATCCATATCTTTGGGGATCCCGACCCCATCATCATGGACGGCGATACGGATGTGGTCACCCGCATGTGTTGCCGAGACACTCAGATTCCCGTGCTTTTTCCCCTTGAACGCATGTTTAAATGCATTGGAAAGGATCTCATTCACCACGAGAGCACAGGGAATGGCCTGATCAACCGGCAGGTAGATATCCTCTGAATCGATCTCGCTTAAGATCTCGGCACCTGAACGGCCGTATATGCTGGACAGATCTGCCACCTGATCCCGGATTTGGCTTCCCATGTTGATCTTATCGAATTGTTTGCTCTCGTACAGTCGCGTATGGATCTGTGCCATGGTCTTGATTTTCATCATCATATCGGTCAATATGCTGTTTGTTGTACTATCCTGTGTCCGCATCCGTGTCATATCCAGAAGACCGGATATGATCTGAAGGTTGTTTTTGACCCGATGGTGAATTTCCCGGATAAGGGTCTCCTTCTCCTGGAGGGAAGCGACGAGTTTTTCCTCGGCATGCCGGCGGTCGGTGACATCCCGGTAACTCAGAACCCTCCCGATAATCGATGACTCCATTTTCTGGGGTTTTGAATATCGTTCAAAAATCCTGCCATCCTTAAGTTCCAGCATGTCATAGGTCTCACGATCCTTGGGATTGTCGTGTTCATCATCACTATCCATAAACAACCCGGGATTTTTAACCTGGGTTCTAAGATATTCTGACACCGTACGGTCTTCACCGCTTTGCAGCAGTTCATCCGGAATCTTCCACATAGATGCAAAATTCTGGTTATACCGGATGATCCTCCCGGTCCGGTCTACGGCATAAATCCCGTCAGCCGTTGATTCAATGGCTGCATACAGTTCGGATATGGTTTTCTTCACCAGGGATTCCGCCAGCCTTCGCTGGGAAATCTCCTCTTTGAGCTGGGCATTGGACTGCACCAGCTCTGAGGTCCGCTCTTTCACCCGCTTTTCCAAAAGATCGTGCTCTTTCCGGAGCGCCTCTTCGGCCTTTTTTCGTTCGGTGATGTCCCGGGCAGCGGCGAATGCCCCGGTGACATTCCCCGCCTTATCCCGGTATAAGGTCGCATTATAGAGGACCGGGGTCAGGTTGCCGTTCCTGTGCCGGATCTCCAGTGCATAGTCGGTCACCGACCCGTCACGGAACACACGCTCGTAGCCTGCCTTTGCTTTCGCAGGCTCCGTAAAGTAGTCCGAGAAATCGGTCCCGACCAGTTCATCCCCAGAGAAACCGGTGACCCGGATCGTTGCTTCGTTGACGTCACTGATCGTCCCGTCCGGGCTGATGGTGACCAGCGGGTCAAGGCTTGCCTCGATCAGGCTCCGGTTATATGTGTTTGCCCTTTCGATCGCATCTTGGGCCTTTTTCCGTTCTGTGATGTCCCGTGCAGCGGCAAAGGCCCCGGTGACATTTCCCGCGGTGTCCCTGTATACGGTCGCATTATAGAGAACCGGCGTCCCGTGCCCGTTCCTGTGCCGGATCTCCAGTGCGTAATCGGTCACCGACCCGTCACGGAACACACGCTCGTAGCCTGCCTTTGCCTTTTCCGGTTCCGTGAAATAGTCCGAGAAATCGGTCCCGATCAGTTCCCCCCGGGAAAAACCGGTGACCCGGATCGTTGCCTCGTTGACATCACTGATCGTCCCGTCCGGGCTGATGGTGACCAGCGGGTCAAGGCTTGCCTCGATCAGGCTCCGGTTATATGCATTCGCTTTTTTCAGCGCTCCTTCGGCCTTCTTCTGTTCCGTAATATCGATGCCCATCTCGAGTATCATGAAGGACCCGTCGGTATCCGTGAAGGGGAAGTCGTAGATATCGTAGTCCCTGCAGTTCGGGCCGGTCCAGAACCAGTGATGAGGCGCACGGGTCTTCATGACGGTGTAGGTCTCGCAGGTCTCACATGGTTCATTACGGTTGAAGAGGAAGTCATAACAACGGCGCCCTTTCGGATCCTTAAAGGTCTCCCGGAAGTACCTGTTGGCAAATGGCATGCGGTAGTCCTTGTCGAGCAGGCAGACATACACAGGGAGCGCCTCAAGAACATCGTAAAGCCGGTGGCGTTCGGTACTGACAGATTCTACTGCCTCTTCCAGGTCAGCGGTGCGTTCCTCTACGCGCATCTCCAGTTCGTCCCGGGCTTTGAGCAGCGCTTCCTCTGCCTGTTTGCGCTCGGTGGTGTCCCTGTTCGAACCCCGTGTGCCTAAAAATCTCCCTTCCGCGTCAAGAACCGGCTGGCATACATGTTGGACCCAGCGCACCTCGCCATCCGGGCGTACGATCCGGAACTCCAAGGTAGATGGACCCTGCCCGGCCATCTCCTGAGCCATGTGTGCAAGCAGGATGAAGAGATCGTCAGGGTGCGTTACGTCCCTGAAAAGAGCCTCTGCAGAGGTATACTGGCTGACCGGCCTACCCAGGATCTTTTTGGCCGATGGTGAAAGGTAGATGAACCGGCCATCAGGACCGGTCCAGAACTCCCAGTCATAGGTGAAATCGGCAACGGTGCGGTACCGTGCCTCGCTCTCGCGCAGCGCCGCTTCCGCAAGCGTGCGATCCGTGATATCGATTGAAGCTCCCAGCATTGCCTCGGTTCCGCCGAACCTGATACGGGCCAGCGAAGCAGAGACCCAGAAGGGGGTCCCGTCTTTTCGTACAACCTTTACCTCGCGGTCCCGTAACTCGCCTGTTTTACGAAGGATATCGATAGACGCACTTCGTTCAGCGGCATCGTAAAACCGGTCCACTGCAGGCCTGCCGATAATCTCCCCCGGCTGGAATCCGAATGCGCTGTTATAGGCAGGGTTGGTAAAGAGGATCGTACCGTCTGATATGCTGCTGACAGATAACAGTACGGGAGATGTTTCGGCAATGACCCGGAACCGCTCTTCGCTCTCCCGGAGTGCCTCCTCGGTCTGTTTCCGTCCGGTGATGTCCCGCATGTAGACATCGACCCCTCCCCGGCGGCCCTTCATGAAGATCTCGTACCACCGCCCGTTCAACGGTGACTGGGCCTCGTAGCGCTCGAGGGTGAACTTCTCCGCTGCATCGAGGTAATGCCGGTGGATCCGGGTTCCGACGAGGTGCGGGTAGAGATCCCAGATGACCCTGCCGAGCAGTTCGGAGGCCGGCCTCCCGAACGGTGCCTTCTCGGCGGCAGGGTTCACGAGGGTAAAACGCCATTCTTCGTCAAGCGAATAGAACGTATCCGCAATGCCCTCCAGGATAGCGGAGGTCCTCTCCTGCCCCTCGCGCAGCGCCGCTTCTGCCCGCTTGCTTTCGGTCATATCGAGGACCACGTAGGCAAACCGGGGGTGCCCGTGGGGAGGAGTTCCCAGGTACGTGACGGTGGCGTGGAGCCAGGCCTCCGGTTTCCCCCGCTTGTCCGCGTATTCGAATGTCACCGGTTTTTTCGTCTTCCGGCTCTCGTTATAGTGACTGATCCACATCCGCAGGATATCACGCGGTTCGCCCAGTTCGGAGCCGCGTCTGTTTTTCATGGCATCCGGTGTCAGGCCGATAAAAGCGGCGGTAACTGCGTTATCGGCGATATGCAGCACGTCATCCTCTGCAATCACTTCCACGATACCCCGCATGACGCCGGCGGAATCAAAGAAACTGTGAAGGATGGATTCGCTCTCCCGCAGCGCTTCTTCTGCCTGCTTCCGAC
>JACTVF010000005.1 GCA_019695435.1 Methanoregulaceae archaeon
CGCGGGGCACGTGGACGTGGTGATTGTGGCACGGGGCGGCGGGAGTTTTGAGGATCTCTTCCCATTCAACCACCCCGATGTCGTGCGGGCGATTGCGGCCTGCCCGGTGCCAGTAGTATCGGCTATAGGCCACGAGGTGGATGTGACCCTTGCCGATCTCGCCGCTGACATGCGGGCGCCGACCCCCTCGGCTGCGGCCGAACTGGTGGTACCGGACAGGAAAGACCTCCGGCTCGCGCTCCGGGACCTCCGGTGCCAGCTGGGCGGGGCACTGCTTGCCCGAATCTCACGGGCACAGGACGAGATCGCTGCCCTCCGGGATCGTCTCCGCCCGCAGCGGTTCTGCCGGAAGATCGGCGAGAAACGGCAGGCAACCGCGGATCTCTCCGACAGGCTCGAACGGTCGTACTCGACCCGGATCGAGCGCGACCGTCTCATGCTTGCAGAGATGAAGACGGCGCTTGACGGCCGGAGCCCGCATGCGGTGCTTGCCCGGGGGTACTGCGTGGCGGAAAAGGACGGCATTGTGGTGAGATCAACAGATGCCCTCAGGGAAGACGACCGGCTGAACCTGCGGTTTTACGACGGCAGGAGCCGGGTTATGGTGGAGCGTGTGGATCATGACGGAAACCTATGAAGAAAAGATCGAGCAGTTACGGCAGATCATCGCAAAGATCGAGGACGGCGGCACGAGTCTGGACGAGAGCATGAAGTTATACGAACAGGGTGCAGCGCTCGTCAAACAGTGCGAAACCCTGCTTGCCGGGGCAGAAGAGAAGATCACCACGCTCAGCCGGGACGCGTAACCGTCAGGGTAACGGTCATCTCTTCCCCGTCCCGGAGTGCTGCAATAAGCTCCCGTGGCAGTGTTGCAGCCACGCGATCCGAGCAGATACCGATGGTCCTGCCGCAGGTAAATGTACTGCGCCGCCAGACCATATCGGCCGGATGATCGAGGGAGAGGTGTGCCGCCCCCCGGGATTGCACCTCGACTTCAGCGTTCCCCGCAGAAAGCCGTGTCACAAGAACCGCATCATCGTGGGCAAGCACCTTTTTGAAGTCCGCGGAGAGGCCGGCGCAACCCTTGTCGGCAGCGACCCCAATAATACAGTTACCCTTCCCTGTGAGATGCTCCTCGCAGGTCACCTCAAACGTGGTCGGGTGGGTGCCAAGGACCAAGGGGTGCCCCCGGCACCGGATAATCTCCTGTTTCTCCATGCTTTATCATGTGAGGGTCGCCATTCATATTCAATGTTTATCACCGTTTTGTGTCCCGAGTGCAGGGAAGAGACCGAGCACGAGGTTCTCTCTGAGTCCCGCGACCGCCTCGTCCGGTGCACCACGTGCGGGCACCACCACCGGATACCCTGGGAGAAGGAACCTGAAATGCTGGTGATAAAGACGATTGTCTCCCGCGAAGGAACTTCCCTTACCGGTGCCATCGAATTTGACCCGGAGGACGAGTGTTTCCTTGACGACCATCTTGTGGCGGAGTGCGGGGACGAAGCCTACGGGGTCGAGGTCACGGCGATAGAGTGCGGGGGGAGAAGGCTCCCGCGTGCGAAGACAAAGGAGATCACCACCCTCTGGACCCGGACCATCGACCGGGTGGTGGTGAAGATCTCCGTCCATGACGGCAGGAAAACAATACCGCTCTACCTGGAATGCGAGGGGGAGGATGAGTTTGTGGTCGGCGAGAAGTATGTTGTCGACGGGAAACGGTTCAAACTCTCCCACATCAAACTGCGCGATGGACCCCTGATGAGAAAAGAGGGCTGGAAGACCGTCGCTCACAAGATCAAGCGTATCTACGGGTACCGGTCGTAGGATTCTTTTTTCCTTTTTCAGCAAGCTCGGTCATTGGGTATACGATGGATGACCGGTCCCGCCGTGAAGGGCCAAAAATGCGTCACACTTCTGTTCAGCCATTGGCATGAAGTTTCAAAAGAGGGTGGCCAAAGCCCGGTTTTAGGGGATTATTGGACGACAACGTCACAGAAGAGTGTAAAAAGACTTAAAAAAAGTATCCGGGTAATCAGGTCGACGCCTTATTGATCGAGTCGACGGTGACATCAATCCGGGGGTAATTTAAATCAACGACAATCCCGGAATCTGTTTTACTCGTGACATCGGCATCCCGGATATAATAGACAGATGAATTGGTCAGGTTGGATACCGGGACACTGGATACTCCAAGATATAACCCATCTCCAACATTAATTCTGCTAATATTCATGCCACTCGCCTCAATATCATGGACGGTCATTTGTTGAATTTTCAGGTTATCCGAAGGAAGGGTGATCACTTTCTTGTCATTGACCCTCATACCAACGAGACCAGAACTGATGGCATCGAATTCCGATGCGAACAACACAAATTGCTGAGTCCCTCCCCCGGTGGATGGATAGACTGTTATTGGATAAACCTGGGAAAGGGACTGGTTAGCAACCAGTGTAAGCTGTTTTGTCGCGAGGATTCCCGTATTATTATTGACAGAACCGGTGTAAATTTGTTGATTTGTCGTAACCACCGGTCTTCCCGCCACGTTATATATCGTATAATCAATTGTTACACTGTCACCAGGCTTGATCGTGGCAAGCGATGAAATCCAGCTTGAACCCATCGCTGATAACACCATTACGATAACAAAAAATACACCGGCCACAATCGCGAGTACTTTTGTCCACATCTTTTTTGATTTCTCTGCCTGTTTTTTTGCGCCCATTACTACAATCCTCTTTATTAATTCCATGTTTCACGGAGATAAACTATTCTGATACGAACGCAAAAAGCAAGATACCGGAAACGACCCAAGGACCTGATTAAGTATCCCTTATCTGACACCTGAAATCCTGTCAATCAACAAATAATATTATCAGAACCCACATGTCAGACTGATGGATTTCGAGACAAAGTCGAATAACAATGCCCTCGAACGGTTAAAAGGGATGTTCGGGGAGCGCACCAAGACGGTTAGAATCTTTGACAGCACACTCGGCGCAGCAGAGTTTGCGGCAGGGATGCAGACCTACTACAATTACATCCGACCTCCCCAAGGGATCGGGGGGATGGTACCGGCACAGATGGCAAATATCCCGATCAATCTCGTGGGGCACCGGTGGGAAACGATGATCGGATTGGCAAGTTCAAAATAAGAATATCTTTTTTAATAGGACTATCCATAAGCATGTCTGGTAGCTTGTTCCTTGAACTTCCTACTTTCAGAAAGTTCCGAGCTGCCATAGATTTAGTTGGAGGCGGTAAAATGAGTAAAATCGTAATGGTTGTATTATGGTTTTTAATCGGACTCGCCCTGCTAGCTGGCGGAATTACGAGTCTGGGTACGCTTTACATGACGGGTATTAGTCTTATAATTGCCGGTATCCTGACAATTATACTGGCAATTATAATATTAATGAAAAAGAAACCGGAAATGAAAGCTCCGGTTAAATAATCCTATTTTTCTTAAAGTATCAATATGCACCACCCTTGGTACATTTGTCAGAAGTCCCGTCATCCTATCAGAATCGATGGATGGATATTCCCAAAGACTCAATAAAAAAAGATTTGGTTTACGGCGCTACTATCACAGTCCCTCTCATGAATGAATGGATGTTGCATATGTATGTGTACGTCCCGGTCTGGTTAAATGTAAACTGGAACGTATCTCCCTGATCGAGTAATGGCGAATTGAATGCCATGGGCGATGGTAATACTGATGTGACGGTATGAAAATCATGGTCCCGGTTCGTCCACGTCACGGTGGCCCCATTACTCACCGTTACAGATGCGGGAATGAATGAATAATTCTGTATGGTGACTGATGCTTCTCCAGAAGAGGAGGAGGATGCAGCTGCAACCGGCGTGACAGGTGCCGGCATTACCATCGTGGTGGCAGTCGGTGGAATGGGTGTTGTTGACATAGTCGACGGTACCGTCTGTGACGGGGAGGCAGTCGATGACGATGAAGAGGACAAACATCCAGCGATCAAAATAGCGGCAATCAGGATGAGGGTAACCCCCACTCCGGGTACAAGGTACTTACGCGCGTACATATCTTGCACTCAATCCTGCGAATATATTAATATGCTGTAGCGGTTTTTTTGCGTTTACATCACAAATGGCAACCTATCCAATTCTAGTAAGTCCCGCGATGCAACACCTCACTTAGATTTCCCCAAAGTCTCGACAACGCAACAGAACCATAAAAACGGCCCACCAACCCCATTCTTTTTTTACCGATTCATTTAAAGTTACGAGCGCCGGAAACTGTAATGATGGATAAAAAAAAGGTCAAGGACTATATGACCTATGACGTTATCAGTGTGGATCTCCATGGGACTGTGCAATCTGTTATAGAAAAGATCCAGCAGACTAAACACGATGGGTTCCCGGTCGTTGACGGTAATGAAGTGGTCGGGTATATTGCCGCCCGGGACCTCCTCTTTGTAAAGCCGGGCGAAACCATCCAACAGGCAATGTCCGGCGAATTGATCGTCGCAGATCCCGAAATGGACATCACGGATGCCGCACGGGTAATCTTCCGGAGCGGCATCCAGAAGCTGCCGGTTGTTGACGAGAAGAACCACCTTCTCGGGATCATCTCCAATTCCGATGTGATCCGTTCGCAAATCGAGCATGTCTCCCCGGAAAAAGTTTTTAACTTCATGACGACACTTAAAAAACTCTACGGTGTCGATCCCACGCTCAACCGGGGAATCGTGCCTATAAAAGATCTGCTCCCCACCCAGTCCAAGATCTATGAGGATGAGCTTGAGGGGCGGATCTATGAGATCAAAAAAGGCCTCGCCGAACCCATCATTGTGGTAAAGCGGCCGAGCCGGACAATTCTGGTGGACGGCCACCACCGTGCGATTGCAGCGAAAAAGCTTGGCATCACGGCGCTGGACGCGTATATCATCGAGATCCACGATGACATCGAACTCGGGATGGAGCGGACAGCAAAAACGATGAACTTAAAAACTCTTGACGATGTTCAGGTGCTGGATTATGCCCGCCACCCGCTCGTTGCGATCACGCACCGGCTCGTAAAAAGGCCATAAACTATTGTTGTTACGACCCTTCGCACCGGAGATCGAACTTATCGTTTAAAATGTGCTCCTTTACAATAGTCCCATCGGGAACCACAACCTCGGGCCAGATCCGGGTCTTTGAATGGACCACCACGTTGTTGCGCAGGACGACCCTGGGGCCGATCACGGTATCGTTCTCGATGCTGCATCCTTCCCCGATATGGGTGTCGTTATCGATGATGCTTCCCGAGATCGTGGTATTTGCCCCGATCACTGCCCGGTTGTAGAGCGATGAGGAGAAGATCTTCGCGTTGTTCCGGATAATGCACCGCTCGCCAATGCTCGTATAGGGGCCGATCAGGACGTTGTTTCCGACAGTCGTCCCCGCGCCAATCGCCACCGGCCCGATAACCCGGGTGTTTTTCCCGAGAGTAATCGAGTCACCCAGCTGCACCGGACCCTGCACCCGGGCGCCGTGCATGGAAAGGTCGCCAATGATATCGGTGCTTGTGATGTCCTGCAGTTTCCACCGCTCTGCCTGCCGGAGCGAGTGCGGGCTTCCCACATCAGTCCAGTTCCCGCGGGCAAACCAGCCCTTGAGGGACTTCCCCTCCTCCATCAGGTGCGGGAAGAGATCCCGTGCAAAGTCAAATTTCTTTCCCGAAGGGATGTGATCGAAGATCTCCGGATTACAGACATACATCCCGGTGCTTGCGAGATTGGAGAATATTTCACCAGGTGCAGGCTTCTCCTTGAACCGTTTTATCTCGTAGTTGACATCGATCTCAGCGATACCGTATTCCCCCGGGTCATCGATCGGGATGAGACCGATCGTGGTTATCGCCTTTTCCTTCTGGTGGGCGCGGTAAAATTCAAGGACATTCAGGTCCGTCACATGATCGCCGCCAACGACAAGAAAATCCTGCCCGTCAAGATATTTCTTGGCGTTTCTCACGCTTCCGGCAGTGCCGAGCTTGGTCTTCTCGCGGACATAGGTGATATCGACACCAAAGAGGGAGCCGTCCCCGAGCGCCGCCTCGATATCCTTTCCCAGGTACCCAAGGGTCATTACCACTTCACGGAATCCCAGGTTGGAGAGGTGTGATACAAGATGCAGGATTGACGGACGGTTCACAATCGGGATGCAGGACTTTGGACGTTCGAATGTGAGGGGGCGCAGCCGCGTTCCTTCGCCCCCGCACATAATACACACCTTCATGGATCTCATTTTGGCGTTGAATTGTTTTAAGTATAGTGCCCGAGATACTATGGGAAAGGAGAGGATGTTCGTTTGGGATCAGACACGTACCGGGAACTGGACGTAACAAGCGGCACGGTGCAATGCCTCCCGGAAAAACGTGAGCCGATCGACCACTGCCGGTTCTGCATCCACTGCCGGGAGTTCAAGGTAAAGGGCCAGTACGTGAAATCCCCGTCACTGGCCTACTGCGTGAAGTGCCGGGTGACCGGGGACGTGGATCTCTCTGCTGTGCAGGCAGTCAGGTGTGCGGATCGACAGAGTGAAGGGTTCCACAGTATCACGAGCCTCATCGGATAAATACAGGTCGAAGGACTGGCCCGAAACGACATTCACAGGACGCAACCGGGGATCTGTCCTCGCTGAAACCCCCTATCGGGGCTGATTATTCTTCCAGCAGGGTCATGATCGCTTCCATATTAACGTGCTGTTCGAACAGGGAGGCGAGCGTATCGTAAGGATCGACACGTTCAGCCGGGATCGGAGTAAATGGCAATCCCTTTTTCGCATACAGGTAGGTGAGCAGCGCATTTGCCGCAGACGGGTTGAGGAAGAGGGCGTGCATGTAGGTGCCAAAGACCAGGCCATCCGCGCTCACCCGGCCATCCCCGCAGAACGCTTCACGATCCGTGCCTGATTCAGTCACCCCCATATGAATCTCGTAACCGGTCACCTCTCCTATAGTTGAGAGGATTGGGGGCACCGGTTCTGCACGGCGCCGTACCTGCGTGGTGTTCTTGGAATATGCGGCAAACCGGGTGACGCAGTCGAGCAGCCCGAGCCCGGGATAAATCCCGACTGCTGACTCGAAGCCCTCGTCCACAAGGGTTTTCCCGAGCATCTGGTACCCTCCGCAGATGCCGATAACCGGAACGCCTCTTTCCTGTGCAGCCAGCAGTTCGCGGTTCATACCGGTCTTCCTTACCAAGGCCAGGTCCTCTATCGTATTCTTTGTGCCGGGGATGACGATGCAGTCATAGCCGGCAAGCGATGCCCCGCAAGGTACATACTCGACCGACGCGTACTGCTCGAGTAGTTCGAAGTCCGTGAAATTAGAGACATGGGAGAGATGGATTACTGCGATCCGGACCTGGAGATCCCGGTGCACCTTATCCGTGATCGACAGGGAGTCCTCGCTTGGAAGCGGAATCGAGAAATACGGCACGACGCCAAGAACAGGTATCCCGGTGAGATCCTCAATGATCGTTATTCCGGAGGCAAATATGGCCGGATCACCCCGGAACTTGTTAATGATAATGCCCCGCACGAGCGGTCGTACCGGTTCCGGCAACAGTTTCAGGGTACCATAGATTTGGGCAAATACCCCGCCCCTCTCAATATCAGCTACGAGAATTAGGGGGATGCGGAGTTTCTCTGCAAGCAGCGTATTTGCGATATCACGGTCATACAGGTTGACCTCGGCTGCGCCCCCCGCACCTTCGACAACAACCTGCCCATACTCCTGCATAAGTCGCCGGAACGCTGCCACCGCTTCCGAAAGTAGATAGGGCGTTTCCGCATAGTAGTCCGCAATCGGGACATCCTTATAGGGATGACCGAAAAGCACCACTTGCGAGACGCAGTCGCCCTTCGGTTTGAGCAGCACCGGGTTCATGTCGGTCGTGGGAGAGAGACGCGCAGCCCAGGCCTGCATTGCCTGTGCCATGCCGATCTCGCCGCCATCCGCGGTCACAAACGAATTCAGGCTCATGTTCTGGGACTTGAACGGCGCAACGCTGATTCCCCGGCGCACCAGGCACCGGCAGATCGCAGCCACAGTTATGCTTTTTCCCACATGTGACGAAGTCCCCACGACCATGAGCGGCATACTAACTCATTTGAATGCCCCGCACATAAAACGGATGCGTGCCGGAAATTGCGGCAAAAAGAGTTATACCGTCCGGACAATGCCAAGTAATAAATAACGAGAACTTAAAAATAGCTGTAATGATTGGTGGCATTTGCCCGACGTGTGGACTTCCCAAGGAACTTTGTATCTGTGAGGAGGTAGCAAAGGAACAGCAGAGGATCAATGTCAAAGTCAATAAACGCCGGTACGGAAAAGAGGTCACCGTGATTGAAGGCCTCGACCCGACGGATATTGACCTTGAAGATCTTTCGAAATTCATGAAAGGAAAACTTGCCTGCGGCGGAACGGTGAAAGGGAATTCTATCGAACTCCAGGGCAACCACCGCGACCGGGTAAAAGAACTCCTCTCCCTGAAAGGATACAGCACAGAAAACATCTCGTGACGGGTGAAATCCCAACTTACTTCTCATTTTTTTAGGTAAACGGTGACGTTCCGGCCAGTTACTGAATTCGTGATTCGGCGTACTATCAGATATTTGTAGCTGTCACATATCGACCTCTCATTTTCGGCAGGATCTCACAGAATAATAAAAACGGTTACATTGAATGATAAAAAGCAAAAAGGTCAGATGAAGAAGCGGAACACAACCCACGATACGATCAGCATAATCGCGGCATATTTGAGACCGGCAACAACCCGCCCTTCACCCATCTGACCGGCGCAGAGACCAGAGAAAAAACCCTGGATCATCGCTGCGTGGGAGAACAGCCGTTTGTACGCCGGAAGATCGATACGACCCATGAACTTGCTGCTCGCGGTTGTCATCTGCGCTGCTGTGCCGGCGGTAGCCATGGTACTCAAAAAGGAGCTCACGAGAACTGCGATGACAAAGAGGAATACCGCAAACGAGACTATCACGATGATCACGTAGATCAGCATATTGTTCCGGCGTTCCTGTGCAAGGTTGACCACCTCGAATGTATCATTTGCTGCCGCTCGAAGCACCTCACTGATATCCCCGCCGGCCTTGCTCGCCTTTGCGATCAGATCAACACTCCGGTCGGCAAGCGGCGTTCCGAGATTCTTCCCGAACCGGTACATTCCTTCGACAAAACCCACGCCCCAGGACATCTCGTTGTCCAGTTTCCGGATGTGAGGGGTCAGGGTACCGTATTCTGCGCCGGCGACAAGATGAACGGCATTGGGGAGCGTCATGCCGGAATCATTCATACCGGCAAGGTCTCGGAAGAAGTTGGGGAGGGCATCCTCGAGATTGTTTATCCGCCGCTGTTCCCTGAAATCAAGAATGGCCACAGGGATTATAGATATAAGCACGGCGAGAACCGCAAAATCATCGATAACTGTTGACGTGAAGAGCACGTTGATGCCATACGTCTTTACCATTGAGATAAACCCGCCGATAAAGACGATCAGCGACAGGGGAACACAGACAATGAGGATATTAACGGGTTGTTCCGTGAGAACCTTGATCGGGTGCTTGAAGAATCGCCCCATCCCTTCCCGGCTCTTCTGTTCAGCCTCAAGTCTCCCGGTGATATCACTAAGTTCCTTTTCCACTGAATCCATCTCGGCACGGGTGAGCGTTTGGGGAGGCTGAGAGTACGAATCCTCCTTTTTTCCGAGTATGCCTGTGAATCTGTCATTGAATGCCATATCAGGACTCCGGGGTCATGGAACTGATCATGATAATGAACATCATGGTGCCGAAGGGAATCATCAGGTAGATAACTACATAGAGGAACATCGGCCGTGCATCCCCGCCAAGGACGGACATGATCGACTGGAGAATGATCAAAAAGAGGGTGCCGGCCACCATTGCAGTTACGTACGATTCCGCGATCAGTGCGAGTGTATCCAGGAACATTTTCTGGGTCTGGCGGTTTTCCAGTGAGTACTGGTTCGCCTTGGTACGGAAATAGTCCGTGAGGTTACCTCCACTGGAAATACTGGCCATCGCACCCTGTAAAAACTCCTTCATCCGCCGGGAGGGGGTGCTCGAAGAAACAATCCTGATTGCATCAATAAGATCCCTCCCAAAGATGTCGATCTCCCGGCCGATATACCGCGCTTCCACTGCACTCTCCCCATAGATGGGACTGTCCCCGAGGAGGCGGAAGATCTCCGCCGGAGTGATGCCGGCAGTGGACATGGAGGTGATATAGTTGATAGCGTAGGGGAGGGTTGCATCGATATTCCGGCGGCGGTTTCCGGCGACGATCGATGGGTACACGAGGAGTACTACATACGTCATCCCGCCAAAGACCAGAAACGAAAAGATGATCACAAAAACAGTTCCGAGTATGAGACTGTTCTGGGATAAAAAGACGACCGTTTCAGGAACCTCACCCTTGTATTTTATGATGTTGGGGAGTTTGAGAAACCAGGTTAAAAATCCCAGTCCGACCGCGGAGATAAGCCCTACAAATACAGAACTGACAACTGCTGTAGAGAGATAGACTTCAAACGAGGTCTTGAGCCGGGCCGATGTAAGGTCATTGCGAAGCTGGAAGTATTGCTCCCGCTTTGCCTTCATCCGCATACCAAGGAGATTGAAACAGAACCGTTCAAAACTATTCATACAGGTCCTTCCTTACACGTTCGACAACGACTTCAGGTTCCCGGTAATATTCAATGAGGATCTTTGCGACATCCTTGTAGTGCCGGATCTTTTTGATCCGCATCCACTCCAGTACTTCCTGCCGGCGTTTGAGTTCTTCACGCATCCGGTTCTCGTTCCAGCCCCGGGCCTCCATGATATCTTCAAGAATGTAGGATTTCCCTGAATAGGTGATCTCATCATTTGCCGACCGCCATCTGAAGACCTCGTTTGTGATCAGTTCGTTGGTCCGTGGGTCGATATCGAGAATCTCAACGATCTGCTTGCTTCGGCGGATCCGTTTGCCGCCCATCCGGGCCTGTACCTGGATGCAAACAATATCGAGAGCCGAGAGCATGTTCCGCGGCACATTCATAGGAGGGTTCTCAATACGGTGGACAACGCTCGATACCGAGTCCGCATGGATCGTGGAGTACGTGACATGGCCGGTGCTCATCGCCTGAAAGAGCGTCTGGCACTCTTTGCCACGGACTTCCCCGACGATGATGTACTCGGGCCGCTGCCGCATGGCGGCACGCAGGAGTTCATACATGTTGATCTCCCCGCGTCCTGCCGTATCAAAAGAGTCCCGAGTTACACTCGGGATCCAGTTGGGATGGGGGAGCTTCACTTCCCGTGTGTCTTCGAGGCTGACGATCTTTGCCATCGGGGGAATGAAAAGGGAAATCGCGTTTAACGAAGTAGTCTTACCGGATGCCGTACCCCCGGCAAAGATCGCCGATTTGCCGTTCTCAACGGCTAGCCAGATATAGGCAACCGATAGCGGGGCAAATGTGTGCCATTCGATGAGATCTGTCGGGGTGATCGGCTCATCCTTGAACTTACGGATGGTAAAAGTGGAGCCATGGGCGGTTACTTCCTGCCCGAGCGTCATCTGGATACGGGAACCATCGCTCATGGATGCATCGAGAATCGGTTCCGCAATCGAGATATATTTGCCGGCACGCTGGGCGAGTTTTGTGACAAATGAATCGAGATCCTCCGCATTGTGGTACATCAGCGTCGTCTTCATTGATTCATAACTGGCATGAAATGCAAATATTGGCGTGTTGACACCATCACAGGAGATGTCCTCTATATACTTGTCATGCATGATCGCATCGATCAGGCCGTCGCCAAGGAAGTCCTTGTGCATGTTATAGAGGATCTTCTCGCGCTGAACCGGAGTGATTTTGAGCCTATAATCTGCCAAGATATCGTCAACAGCACTCCTGAGCTGGCGCCGCGCCTCTTCTTTGGATATATCCTTGGTATTGATATCGAGCGTTTCAAAGAGGCGCTCTTTTAATTCCTTCAAAAGATCCATTTCAGGTTCGGCAAGAACGGGTTCTATAACCTGATACGTATACTCATGTGTGGAGTGGTCATAAATGATCCGGACATATGCGTAGGGCTCATTGACCGGGTACATCTCCATCTCTTCGATACCCGGTTTTTCTTCAAAGGAAAGATCCACCAGCGGTCCATGCGTTCGGGGATCGTATTCAACGGTCGCCAAATGCATGACACTGAAAAGTGACGCAAACCGGGACTTCTTTGTCACAGCTTGGTTTACCTTTTCCTGATCGAGGGCATGCTCATATTCGAGATCCAGATCTTTGAACCCTGCGGTAGAGAATTCCCGCTTCCAGATATCCGCAAATTCCGGTGGAAGGGGTTCGATCCCGCGGCTTTCAAATGCATTTATACCACCATGAAGCTTGATCTCGTCGATCGGGAATGTCGCACCTTTGGGGAGGATAAGCCCCGAGAGCTCGGAGATCTGATCGGCAGATATAATATGATCATCGGTATCGCTTTCGAACGCCTCACCGGGTTCTTCTGATGGTGTTTCCTCAAGGAGCGCCTTTCGTTTCCTGAGAATGGAGGATGTCCGGTGTTCACGGGGATCTTCTTCAGAAATTTCAACAATGGGTTTCAAGGGTTCAGCAGCTGACGGAACGGATTTTTCCTCTATTGTGGGGGGGATAGGATCTGATACTGGCCCCGGTTGTGCCGGAAACTTTCCCGGCACTTCGGGCACATCGTTTCCGCTCAGGCCGGGTGTCTGCGGAACCGTTTCTGATGAGGGTATGTCCTCGAGCAGATCATCGAAATCATCAACACCCACGGGTGATGCAGGATTTTGTGTAACGATCTTTTCCGGAGCCTCGCCGGAAGCGTTTCCGGATTTATTCATGCCAGATTTTTGCAGGATTGCAGAGAGATCACTGGCCCCGCCCGATCCGGGCTTCTTTTTCGGAGGTAATGCCGGTCCGGCTGATTTATCTTCCGGTATATGTGCGCCACGGATTTTTTTAATCAGATTGCTTATTTCGTCATGAGGCTTATCATCATGTGATTTCAATCTGAACATCCTCCCGCCGGGTGATCACGGATACAGGTATTTCTATAAAAAATTCTGTTCTCGTGGACTGCATATATCCTCTGAAATGATGCAGGAAAGATCTTTGCACTGTGGACATTACCTTACCGATTGGTATCGCTCCTCACTTCGGTCTGGATACTCTTGAGCAGAACCCGCATGAGGCCCAGTTGGGCATCTGCACGGGTGATGATGCAGAGAAAGAGATCTCCGCAGGGGACGATAATAAATTTGTTCTCCGCAGTTTCGAGGATCAGCTGGTCTGGCTGTCCTAGGTTCATGTCCTGCGCGATTGTAGTTCCGGCCCGCAGGAGATCTTCGGCACGCGCTGCCACATGCTCGAAATCTGCCTCCCCGGCGGAAATTACTGGAAAACCTTCATAAAATGCAGATACTGCGACAACGCCGGGTTGTCGGATAATCCTTGTAAGTGTGGATTCGTCAAGGAGGGGGGAGGTATGCCGGGGGAGGCCCGAGGTCTTTTCCGGGATGGAGACGGTAGTATCTCCCGAGAGAGCAGTCTCGATGAGCAGCCTCCCTTGGTTGCACAGTTCCATTACCTCTGCAAAATCCTTATCTCCGTACGCCCTCAAGATAAAATTCTGCTGCTTTAGACCGGTATCATTGTCAGGTGTGGCCATCAGGTACTGGACAGCAGATGAACCACGGTAAACGCCCTGCTTGTCCTTGAAATATGCAGCAATCAATTCACCATTGCACGTGAGAATAAAACCTTCCCCCCTCCCGGAGTCAATCTCGATTGCCCCCTTAAATGCCATCAGATACTGAAGTAGGCCCTCTTTTGGGGGGTCTATAATGACACCCCCTTCTGTTCCTGCCGGCAGTTTCATAAAAATAATTTTAAATATAGGAGAACTAAAGAGCCGCGATGATACGTTCCTTGTTCTTCTTTAATTCGTAGCGAATCCTTCCGATATTTGCGGTTGTATCTGCAACCAGTGCAATCAGTTCGTCAGCTGACAGTGGAGCAAGAATGATTGGACCTTTCTCCAGTTCAACAAGCATCTGGGAGAGTTCGCCTTTTCCCAGAGTAGTTCCCATCGCTTCAGACGTCCCGAGACCGGTCGATGCCATGGCACCCAGCGCCTCGATATCCACTTTGCCGGATACCGCACTTTCGATCACAAACCCGTCTCTTCCCACGACCACCGCAGCAGAAACCCCTTCAACCCTCAGGAACTCTTCTAATAACGGCTTAAGCATCTTTTCACCATTTAATAGATGTGACTTTCTTGCATTTGTTCTATTAAAATGTTGGTTTCATATCACCGAGAGGAGGCTTTGATTTGCTCTTCAAATACAAAAAACAACGGCTATACGGCCCAGGCATGTAAAACAACAGGCATATTAACACCTATATAATATCCAGCGGGGAGAAGTACAACTGGATTTTACATGTTTGCATCCGGCGGAATGTAGCATGAAACATGCCAGAAAATTCCCGAAAAAGAAAGTATATACAAGCATGAGATCATTAAAGAGATCATGCAACTTCCCCGCGGGACATTCCGCGAGATCAAAAAGAATCAGAACACCGGAGACCTCCTTAAAGAGCTTGAGCGGGTGAGGTTCTCCGGGATCTGCAGCATCTCGTACCGGGATGATGTCAGCACCCTCGTGCTGAAATCGGGAAGATGTATCCTTGCGGAATATGACACAGTCAAGGGAGATGCTGCACTTGATGGTCTTCTTCATGCCATCGCAGATAGGAATATTGATGCTGCACTCTCAACGCTAGACGAAGCGCAGATCCAACTCTCCCTTGAGTTCAACAATGCCGAGCAGATCAAAAAAATCGGCCGTGCCTTACCGGCGTTCCAGAAACCAGTTCACCAGCCGGTGAATCCGGCTCACCGGATAATAATAAAAAAAACTGGCCTGACTCCAGGAACTAATTTCTCTCCATCAGGAGAGAAATTATCAACTCCCGCGGCACGACTGCCGAAAATAAAGGCCGGTTCGCAGACGGCCCCCAAAAACCCTCTCAACGACCCTCCGGTATTGAACATAGCAGCAACCGCACCGGTTCCGGAAGAAAGGAAGATTCCGGCACGTGATACTACACCAACAGGTTCTGAAAGCGACCTTGATCTGCTTGATTCCATGAATCTTGATCAGATGACGGACAAGATCAGGGACGATTGCAGAACAGTGGTAAAACAGCTTCATCTGGATCATCTGATGGACCGGGACTGACAAAGGGGTCTGGCGTATGTCCATCGTCTCTGGTATTGACAGTACTCTGCTCATCCTTGGTACGGGTATCACGGTCGCAATCTGTATTGCTGCAGGACTTGCAATAAAAAAAATCAGGGCCACTGCGAAGGCCAACCATGACAAAATCACTGCAGACCAGATCCGGATTCTCCGTTGCGTACAGAAGATCCCGATTGATACTAAGGGAGAATCCAACTACCACGGTACTGTCATTGCGTCTACTCCGCGTCCAAAGGATACTGACTGTATTCATGGCAGGTCGAATATTTCGGAGAGTCTGAGGGCTCTTGCGGAAAAATATTTCTTGGACGAGATTACACTCGCTACTGCAGACGGCCTGCTACTGGCCTCTTCCCATGGGACACCTGCAGCTGATGACATCGCCCGTAACTGTGAGATCTATAATAGCAATCCCCGGGCCCGGCCTCCCGGAATCATACTGTTTGGTATGGAGCATAAGGGGTCGTCCCTTGTAGGGGTTGTAAAAACAAAAGACCCGTTTATTCAGGAGCCCGGACAAGAACTGATATGCGAGACAATAGATATTTTAAACTGGTGGATATAACACGAATATGAAAAACATAAATACAAAATTTCTTTGTATGAATAGTTGTATGGCGTTATACTCAGGATGACAGGTGTTCGATGGTCAGGGTATATACGATTGCATCCGGAAAAGGAGGAACCGGTAAAACCACCGTTTCTGTTAATCTGGGAACAATGCTTGCCATACTGGGAAAAGAGACGTATCTTATGGATGCCGATCTCGGCATGGCAAACATCGGCCTGATTCTGGGACTGCAGGATGCCCCGGTAACCCTGCATGAGATTCTTGCAGGAAAAAACAATATCGATGAAGGTATCTACAAGGGTCCGGCCGGACTAAAGGTTATTCCGAGCGGAATTTCGTTGCAGGGTTTCCAGCAGGCAGATCCGGACAAGATCCGTGACGTTTTATCGGAGATTGTGAAACGGTGTGAGTTTTTGCTGATCGATGCACCTGCCGGAATCAGCAAGGACGGCGTTGTTCCTCTCGCTGTTGCAGATGAGGTTATTCTGGTTGTCAATCCCGAACTCTCTTCGATCGTCGATGCCTTAAAGACAAAAATCCTGACAGAAGTCGTAGGAGGGCATGTCCTCGGAACGATTATCAACCGCGTGGACCCGAACAAGAGCGAGATCATATCCAAGAAAATGGAAAAAGCGCTCGGGGTACGTGTCATCGGAATCATTCCGGAGGATGCCAACGTGAGGAGGGCTGCAGCCGCACGCGCCCCCATTGTGGTGAAATATCCGGATTCGCCGGCATCAATAGCAATACGGAGAATCGCATCAGGGCTTGCCGGCGTCGCCTTTAAGGAGGATACAGCCCGAGTCCCCCGGGAAGGATTCATCGAGCGGTTTTCAAAAGCGCTCTTCAAAAAGAAATCCGACATGAAATAGCCGGGTATCATTTTTTTATTTTTTTCATTTTTTGGTCAGAGGCCCCCGAAGGGAGGTTTTTTAGTACCTTTCTGCCATCTTGAGTTCTGTCAGTGTCTTTTCACGGATATAAACCGATACGCTAATCATCCTGTTCTTGTCATCCTCTCCCAGGCGGCAAGCCCGACATACTGCTTCTTGTTCGCGAGGATAACAAGGACCGAGATCCGGCAGGTGTTCAGCGGCCTTCATAACCGCATCTTCACCGGTATTTACCTTACCGGCTACAGAAGGGGTTGGAGATCATCTCGCCATCTTCCACAATCAGAATCTGAATAAAATATAGATGGTAGGGACAATGCGTGTCCCGCGGATATCGTCCCTCTCCGTGGAGATTCGCAACAGAATGGATCATGGAAAATTGGAGTTCAGCGAGTATCCACGCTGAGGGGCGGTATAAAACCGGCTTATTCAGGCTTGTTGGTGATGGTAAAGACGCAGTACTCGTCACCTTTCGAACGGCACTTGATCTCACGGCCCTGCACTTTGATCCCAAAGGATCCTTCAATTATTCCTGCAAGGAGGCCGGCAGTACAGTAACAGACGTTCTTTCCGGTATTCCCGAACGCTTCGGATTCAACCGTATGTTCGAGCGTAATGGTCTTTTCCTTTTTTGCCTCGTTCCATTCGCTCTTGACCAAGTGGAACCAGCCCATCTGGGAATAGAAGGTAAACGCCATATCAGAGAGCGTGGTTGGCTGGGTGATACCCATCTTCTTGTAGTGTTCGACATTCTCCTTACCCATGTCCATATAGGCACGGTAGTTTATCCCGCCCGCCGGCATCTCACCCATGGTCTTTTTAAGAGAGTTCATCATGGACGTGAAGACAAACCTAGGCATAATTACCACCGGATCATCGATCAGCTTGATCGTCCCTTCCACCGGCCTGTGGTCGATAAATTCGGTAATGGCAGAATCGCCTCTGACCACGGCCTGTGCCTTGAACTTCCAGCTGGGATCAACCTGGTCGACAACAAACTCGCAGCAGTCATCACCATTTGCCACGCATTTGCGTTCAAGACAGTACCAGTTCTTACCGGTAACGGCCATCATTACCCCTTCAATCCACCCCATATGGACGCCACAGACCGGCATCTTCCAGTCTTTCAAGATCTCCGCTTCAAAGGTGTGTTTTGTGCGGAGGATGATCCTCTTTTCGCTCTGTTCCACAAGTTCGAACGGGGCTCCCCAGCCCTGTTGGTGCTGGAGTTTGAAGACCAACAGGAGAAATTCTGCAGGGGATAAATTCATACCAAATTTTTTCAGGAGGTTGTACAGACCAAGGGAGCCCATTCCCACAGACCGGAACAACTTGCGTACTGCCTTTACGGCAAGTTTTTTGTTTAAGTGGGACTCGTACATCTCGTAAATTGCCTTGATCAGGTAATTGGGGTTGCTTGCCGTTTTCACACCGAAAACCGAGTATGAACCTGCAACCGGGTCAAGTTCGATATAGGGGGTGATATCCTTCTCCCCTTTGATCAGCGCCTCGAAATCTTCACGTCCTATCTTCATGAGCGATCACTCAGTTATTATATAATTAAAGGATTTTGTCTTGATTTTGGATGCAGGTTTCATCAGTACTCAGAAAAAATCCGGTATAAATGGCCCATATACCCTTGTGGTATTAAAGATCCAGGAAATGATCTGTGTGAGATTCATCAAAGGTGATCTGAAAATGAGTTACGGTCTGGGACCGATCCTGGACAAGGCAGGTATAGTTGCCGTGCATCACCCGGAAACTGACCGCCCCGTCCCCGGTGGTGATATCACTCCCTACAATCGCTCCGTCTTTCCGGAGAGAGACGCGTATGCCGTTCTGCGGGTATTTTTCCCGCCGGACTGACAGGGTGATTACCCCGACACCCTGGCTTTTTTCCCCGATCTCCGGGACTATGTGCGTAATATTTTTCTCGATATGTCCCTTTTCAAAGATCCTGCATCCCATAACAAACGTACCGATGATCTCCGGTTCCCCGTCACAGAGGGTATACTGCCGGCCGGCCCTGATATGGACGACCGCCTTATCACCAAAAAGCGCCCCTTTTGCATCAACATAGAGCGCTCCCTCGGGTTCACCGTTTAAGAAGGCAAGGTAATACTCGCAGTCACCTTCTTTTGCCACGGCGATCGCATTCAGTCGCCGGGAAGCAGCAAACGTAAGCATTTCAGCAAGGGAAAAGGTGCCTTGGTATTTCGATCCTTCGATGATATTTTCCAGCGACCCCATAAGATCCATAAGAATATCCTCTCAGTACAATCCGGGGCGGGAATTTCAGGATCTCCCACACATTGTTCTGAATGTTCTCAATTACTTATTCGTAACCGGTGTAATATATATTTGCGAAGGAATCTTCACACGAGAAAAGGGGCAGTTTAATCTGCCCTGATTCAGATGCAGGTACATCCCCTCGACCGCCATGCGGACCCGTCGCAGCCGGCATGGGAATCGCCATGCATAAGTTGTAGGAGATGTAACGGTAATTTTGCTTATGATATTTTATCCGATGGTGATCTCAGCTGTTGCGGTTCTTGCTACCCTTGTCTATGCCTCGTACCTGGACATCAGGGATCGTCGCGTACCGTTCATGACATGGTACCCGATGCTTGCTATAGGAATCTCCGCAACGATCGTGCTCTTCTACCAGCAGACCGGAAATATCAGCCTGATCTTCGGATATCTCGCACTGGTTGCCAGTTTCCTTTACGCAGACTATCTCGACAACCGCAACCCCGGAATCCCGTTCAGATTCCCGTACCTTGCAGCCGTTCTTGCCCTTCCCGTCATCTCCTGGTTTATTATACCGACCATTTCAACGGGAAAACTGCCCGAACTCCAGCTCATTCCCTGGTACGTGCTGTTTGTCGGGTTGCTTGGGTATGTCTCCTACCGGGAATACAAAAAACAGCCAGGGCGGAAACTCAAGGCAAAACAGATAAAAAAAGATGCCATGAAGGAATCAAACATTGAAGAGGTGCTGAGCCGCTGGTATTCCGTGCTGGTCATCGTCATCCTTGCGATTGCATCCTTCTATATGATTGGCGGCGGGAGCTGGGGTGTTTCCGGCATCTATATCGCCCTTGCTGCTGTCTTCTGCGGGGTGTTTTATGTCTTCGGGCAGATGCACCTCTTTGGCGGTGCCGACGCATGGGCGCTCATCTTTATTGCCTTCTGCATCCCGACGTTCCCGATCACCCCGCTCCTGAATACGCCGCCGCTCGGGTTTCTCTCGTTCTCTGTGCTGATCAACGCGCTGATCCTCAACCTTGTGGCACCGGTGGGCATTTTTATCATAAATATCGTGAAAGGAAACCGCGCCCCGCTGCAGTACATGTTCTTCGGGTTCCCGGTGAAAGGTGA
>JACTVF010000282.1 GCA_019695435.1 Methanoregulaceae archaeon
TATTAAATCCCCAGAAACCATATCCTGAGTTAATGATAATCTTAATAGTTTGAGCGAATGCCTTTTGACCTGCATTCTTAGCATCTACTCTCATTTTAAATAGGCTTTCGAAGAATTCAGTCATTACATTACCATATCTAAACTTATAACCATCAAGTGGTTTATATTTATAACCTAAAGTAATTCCTTTGATAATTTCTTGACCATATAATGTCACTTCAGTCCAGTTTTCAAAATATGGGAATACAAGTCTGTCATTATGTTTAATTCCGTGTAAAGGTTTACGCCCACGAAGCATCTCTTCAGTTCCTTGAACAAGACATCTAATGAATCCATGTGGATTATTCCTCACAACTAAGTGGATATCTGTCGGGGAATTCCCCGACGACCCCTTTGTTGATTCTAGGTTTAGCGTGTTAGTATTTTCGACATCGTATGTTTCAAACGTAGGACAGCCGTAGGGTAGCTTTTTTCTTCCTACGGCCGGATATGATGATGTAAAATCAAGATAATATATCTTCTTACCAGTTTCACGACCGATATAGAAACATTCAGTACGTCCGCCAAAGAAACTCTTTCTAATATACGAGTCTGTATCCATATTTAAAGAGTAAACTGGTGTTATATCAGGAGTATAGAACTTAGACATAAATATTTTCTTAGCTAATGTCGCTGAAGTATGGCATGATGTTATATTAATTCCAAATTTGTCAAACATAATCTTACTTGCTTTATCTAAACATTGTAAAAGAGCAACACAATCAGCTTTATGATACTCGCGAATATCTTTTTCAGTAATAATTCCACTTGTCGCCTTATATGTTATATCATCTACTAAAGTATGGTCAATATGTCCTTTAGCCGTCTCAGTATCGAAACTTTCAGCTGTTGATGACAAACTCTCAGTAAATAACCTATATGAATCCTTGAAATGGATCAAAGTTGGAAACGAATTTTCACTGTTAATCCGAAGAGTATATGAAATATGTGCGCCATTAAGATCAATTATACTATCAGCCACAAATTCAATACGGTGCTTCCCCGTTAACCCCTTCGATAATGAGTATTCTCCTAGAAGATATTCCTCTATGAATTTATTGTCGAATTTACCTCCATTATGCGCGTAAAATGTGTAACCATTAAAGAAATCAGCATTATCACATAAATAATTGAAAAACAATCCCAAATTATCGACCCCATCTTTCTTAATTCCGTAAAACTGCTCAAATCTTAAAGTGCCGAATACATCATAGAACGCTAAACCTGAAGCATATACATCAATCTTAGACTTTAAATCCGATTTATTACGCTTCATAGTTTCAAGATCCCAGGCCGCTATTTTCGTATTTCGCTCAACTTCAGGCTTACCCTTATGTATAAAACTTGTTTTAGCTCTTTGAGCCTCTTTACTCTCCGTTATATCTTCTGCTATTTTCTGAGTCGACTTAATTAACTCAATTGTATTTCTATCAAGCTCACTTCGTCTCAAAATAGCCTTAACGTGTCCAGGACATATCATAAGATTAACCTCATCAATATGATACTTACTCATAATAGATGCCGGCGGTAATAATGTTTCAATGTATTCCAAAGATTCGTTATATAGATTTAACTTGAGATAGTTTTTACGATAATAAGGATGTTTAACTATCTCTTTTAATGTATTTATATCACTCATATCTTTAATATCAGTCGATATTGGTAACTTCGCTTTATATTTAGTAGCTATATTTCGAAGTGATGCTTGACTTGTCAAAACATCTGTATTATCCCTATATCTTGCACCTATAATAATACTATCATAAATACAATTATAACGTGCATTATTATCGATAACTACAAATTCATCAGTCATAAGATCACCACGATCAGTAGCACCATGTAAAGCGCCAGTTCTATCAAATGCAACATCAATCTGGATCTTGTTCACGATCATAGTCGAATATAATCTCTCAATAGCCGTCTGCATATAAATAACAGCCTGTGCTGCTAACTGTGCTGGTGATCTCACATATGCCGTAGACCATATTTTAATAGTCTCATCAGGTATATTACGAATAATACCTTTTTCAACTTGTACATTTTGATCCTTCTGACTTCCGATAAGAAGCATACGATACATTGGTTGGACACCTCTAGCCCCATAAATATCAATTGCGTTATTAATTATAGTTACAAAGATATTCTCAGATAATTCAGCTACACCGTTATTTAATTCCGGCAGTCCATGAAGTTTAAGAGCTTGAGAGTCATGTGGTTCACCACTAGCTTCTAAAGACTTAGCCGTTAATACTCTAAACTCATTATAACGGCTAACAATGTATCTATCACCATTAAACATAATATTCACCTCCTCAGAATGTGTATTTACTTCAATTCGCTTCTTAGCATCCCTCGGAAATAAGGAGGGATCGACAATAGGTTTATGAATATAAGGCTCATAATACTTCGGATCTCTAATATCACCAACATTAAATCTAGTCTCCTGCTCTTGTAAAATAGATTTATTAATATTCTCCAATTCTACTGCCGTAATTACCTTAGCACTAACTTGATCCTTTTCATCTACAACATCTGTGTTGATGAGATCAAAATTGTTAACAGCTGAAGGCCACCATGATGTAACATAAGCACTATACTTAAATAATTGAGCGAAAGCCGCCACATTCACCATTCCAGCTACAGATCCTGGAGTTAATCCATCAATAGGTTCATAGAAATCAGAATTAGCTCTCGGAAAATCAGCAACTCTCACTAATCGTCGTCTATATTCTTTAATTTGTTCCTCTGATAATGGCCCAAGATGATCCTCACGTTGAGCATATACCTCACGTAAAAGTTGTTCATCAGACTTAAATATCTTACTTATGTTTAATATATCTGAATTATCCTCAACAATACTTCTAGGACTTATTCCTCGAGCGTAAGGATTAAAATAATTAAATAATCTCGCTGGAGCATCCGCAAATTTATAGATATTTTCAGATGCAAAAGATGATAACTTTTGAGCATATTCCTTAACTTGCTGCAATGGAGTAGTCGGGGGTTCTCCGACGACCCCTTCATTGGCAGGGTTAATTACGCGACCGGTAACACGTCTCACGAACTTTAACATTTTTCTCGATAACTGGGAAACGGGTTTCCGCGTGTATATATTAAATTTGAAAAAATTTTAAAATAAATAAAAATTTTGTTTATTTTTTAAGATCTGCTAATAGATGGAGCAGCTCTCTCAAGAAGGTCATTAATAACATTTCTATATTGAATAATATAGTCTTTACTATCTAAATGTATTTGACCTTCTAAATATTTCTCTAATTTTTGAAGAGTAAGCAATATATCAACAAATGTCGTCTTTAAATTAATCTCAGATAACCCAAAACTAATTAACTTAGCCGGCGTAACGTGATCAGATAATCGTCTCTCAATTAACCAAATCTCAACTATAATATTACGGTGATCAACATCCGAGATATTATATCTGTACCTAGACAATATTAAAAACAAAGATTCAACATCAGATAGAATCTGATAAAGAGCAGCAACTCGACTTCTTAGAACAGCATTCAACTCTTCCATACTTTTCTCAGATCTTAACAATCTCGCTAAAATCCAAGCTCTCTTAAGAGCTTTCAGTGGCTTATATAACGGTGTATTTTCTCGACTAAAAAGCATAACATCAGTATATATAGCTCGCAAGTATGGTGTAAAAGCTGATAACTCAACTCGTTTAGCTCCATCCAAGTATGTTAAGATATAGAGACATTCGATACCGATAAATCGATTATCTGTTGATGGTCCGCTCCAAGCCACTGTATCAATTTTAATAATTGAACCATGAGTTAAGGCGTCAATAAATGTAATTACCTTACCACTCGGTAATATTTTACTGTTGGCAATAATTTCACCAGGAGTCCAACGTAAAGTATATGTTTTACGAAATAGTTCA
>JACTVF010000283.1 GCA_019695435.1 Methanoregulaceae archaeon
GGGGGGTACCCCCCACCCTGTTGTGCCTGAGAGAGGGGATCACCTCCCTCCCCCTTTGTCCGCGAAGGTAGGGGGTACCCCCTCCCCCCCATTTGTCATGAGGCCAGTGAACCCACCAAAATTCATCGGAAGCCGGGCGGGAAATCCAAATGGTGGTTGCAGCGGTTTTGCATGTATGATCGCAAAACGAAGCCAGACGCGCAAAACGCCTCGTCGGGTTTTGCGCTACGCACTTACCTGTTCAGATGCCAAGCAGGGACCTTGCCCAGCGAGGGGTCGTTAAGACCCACGAGCGACCCCCTGTGGAGCAGGGAGGGGGAGGACTCGTATATTGGGAGAAAGGGGATTGAGGTGTGGTCTCGTGATGACGGAACTTTATTTCCTGATCTCAATACTGAACCTTCCCCGATGATACCTGTCCCGAAGAAGGCGTTACAAAACAATTCTGGAAGGATTTGTATTGGTGTATTGAACAATGGCGTAAGGAATCAAAATATCAATAAATTTTTTTGGGTAAAGTGCCAATCTAGCCCCTAATCTCTGGTTCTGACAATCGTCCGCTCCCCCCTTGCGCCAGCCCTGCCCCCATGGGGGGCGGGGACGCATGCGATTCCTCTGTATTACCTAAAATTCCGGTCTAGGTAATACCGCACTATCGCAACCGGGGCGCCATAGCGGCGGGGCGAAGCCCCTGGAGCGTCAGTGTTTTCCGGTCATTGACAGATGTACTTTTTCACCATACATTTTAGGCCTGCAGATTTTCTTATTTTTTCCATCGTAAATCCCTCCTAGATTTAGGGGCTGAAATAGTACATTACCCAATTTTTTTTATTATCATTATTATTAATGCAATCAAAAATGCAAACGAAACAAATTATTTATTTAATCATAAGTAAATCCGTCAAAGAATGCAATTCAAAGATATTATTATTCTATTGATAATTTCGTTTTGTATGATTTGTTTTGCCGGGTGCACCAGTTCGACAACAAGTGCGAATATACAAACAGCTACACCCACATTACCAACGCCAACTCCGGCACCAACCCCGCAGGTCGTAAATGTGACGGGGACTCCAATCCCGATACAAACAATTACACAGACTCCAACAATAACAACGGGTACCCCAGCAATGATTGACACATCGACAGTTTCTTGTACAATGAATTATGAGACCGGCACCTGTCCAATCGGTAAATGTTGGGTTCGTGATTATTGCCGTAAAGATGGGACGCATGTAGATGGGTATTGTAGAAAATGTGAGTAAAATCTTGTCTAATAAGGATAGATGAACGATGGCAACCTGCGTTAAATGTGGTAAAGATCTTGGTTTTTTCAAATCGTTATTGGGAAAGAAAATGTGCAAAGAATGTGTGGAGGCTGAAAATCTCGCAATAGCTCAACAAAGAGCAAAAATGTTAGCCGAATATCACGTGTTCTTTGAAAAAAATCTTAAAGCGACATCAATTGACCAACTTGAAGAATGGAAAAATTTTGAGACTGCTTTTCCCGGCATTCACTCACTCGCAAATTCAATGAAAAGTGACGAAATCGTATATATTGCATGTTCGGCAAAGGCTAAGAAATCGAAATATATGGGATCTCATAGATCTGGTTTATCCGCGCCTGTCTTTGGATTGAAAGGTTTTCGGATGTATGTAGGACAATCAATACCTACCTATCAAATGGTTGATGTTGCTCTTGGTGCTTTAGTGATAACTAACAAGAATATTCATTTATTTACTTCGTGGGGAAATCCAATGAAGATTCCATATAAAAAAGTTGAAGGATTTCATATTTATGACGATGGTATGGAATTGTATTATGGTCTTCAAAAACCTACATTTTTTGTTTTTGGGGTAGTAGATCCAATGCAACGCGATGTAATCGGTCACATCATCGGACTTTTCACACAATAGGGTTTAACTTTTTCAAAAAGAGCATTGTAACGTCAGTCTTCGAGTGCTGCTAAGGGGATTCGAACCCCTGTCGCGAGCGTGAGAGGCTCGCATGATTGGCCGGTCTACACTATAGCAGCGTAATTGCCCAACAATATGGGCGATGGACTTACTTAAAGTTTGTCAGCAGTACTCCGCCCTGCAGGGGAGGGTGCGGAAGGAGTAAAATCGCCCGGGAACCGGGGCGGGCAATGCAGGGTGTTTCAGCAATCCGGCCGTGCCCGGGCGTTTTTGTGTGATTACCGTGATATGTCATAAACAACTATATCCCGCCCTTGTGTCGATTAATATAAGAAATGAGTAGTCTTGAAGAGCAGATAGCTGAGCTGGAAGCAGAGCTTTCAAAGACTCCTTACAACAAGGCTACTTCCAAGCATATCGGGCGGATAAAGGCGAAGATGGCAAAACTCCGCGACGAAGCGGTCTTCCGTGCGATGAAGTCCGGCGGGGGCGGGGAAGGTTACTCTGTCAAGAAGTCCGGCGATGCAACCGCGGTGCTCGTCGGGTTTCCGTCGACCGGTAAAAGCACGCTCCTCAACAAGCTCACCGGTACCGAGAGCGCGGTGGCCGCGTACTCTTTTACCACGCTCACCGTGGTTCCCGGGGCGCTCGAACACAAGGGCGCGAAGATCCAGATGCTCGATATCCCGGGCCTGATCGCCGGCGCCGCCATGGGCAAGGGGCGCGGCAAGGAAGTGATCGGCGTCGTGCGAAGCGCCGACATTATCATCATCCTCGTGGACGTCTTCAACGGCAAGCACGTGAACGTGCTTATCAAGGAGCTTTACGATGCGGGCATCCGTATCAACGTGCCCAAACCCGACATCACCATCAAGAAGGCCTCGATGGGTGGTATCCGGCTCTCGGCGGTAGGAACGCTCGACCTTGATATCGAGGACGTACGGTCGATCCTCTCCGAGAGCAAGATGATGAATGCGGATGTGCTGATCCGTGGCAACGCGACTCAGGAAGACCTGATCGACGCTGTACAGGGAAACAGGGTCTACGTGCCGGCGTTCATCGCGGTTAACAAGGTGGATCTTATCGATAAGGAGACCTACCTCGATATCGAGCACGATATCAGGGACCGGTTCGGTACCTCACCGCTCATGATCTCCGCTCATTCCGGGTATCACATGGAGGAGCTCAAGGATACGATCTATGACTGCCTCGGTTTCATGCGTGTCTACCTCAAACCCCAGAGCGGCGATGCCGATCTCGAAGAGCCGCTGATCGTCAGGACCGGGAGCACGGTTGAGACAGTCTGTACCAAACTCCACCGGGATTTTGTGCGCCGGTTCCGGTATGCCCGTGTCTGGGGAAAATCCGTGAAGCACGGCGGCCAGCGGGTGGGCCTGACGCACAAACTCCTCGACGGGGATATCCTCACCATCATCATCGAACACTAAATCCCTGTCACGGCCTGCCGGGGGCCGGGCGCAGGCAAAAATACAGGGCATGAGGAAGAGTATACCATCGTTTATGATGTTTTGTGGTGTCGGTTTCTGGCACCCTACCGCTCTTTTGTGTCCGGGTTTTTTGCAGGCTCGTCGGCCATCCGGATCGCCGCAAGAAGGACCGTGAGCGGCGCGTCGGTTTTAACCCCGGTACCTGAGAAGTGCGTCCGGCTTGCGGCATACCCGGCAGAACGCAATCGTTCGAGAACTATCTCAATTGGCGGTGGGGAGACGGCAAGCGACCGGGCGAGGAGATGATAATCATAGTGGCTGGAGAGGGGCAGCTCCTCGCGGCAGATCAAAAGAAGTTTTGCGAGCGCATTTTTTGTGCCCAGATCCAGGGCCGGGAGTTGTTCCAGCATCTGCCCAAGGATCTCGTCCTGAAACAGTTTTCCCAGGTAGAGCGGCCCGATCGGCCGGAGCGGTTTTTTGCAGCAGGGGCAGGTGGCAGAGGCGGGGATCATGCCGGGCTGTTCCTCACGGTAGGCGCAGGAGGGGCATTGCATCACAAAG
>JACTVF010000284.1 GCA_019695435.1 Methanoregulaceae archaeon
AAAAGCGCGCACTTATCGACCATGAGCTTTGTCACGCCGACGCCGCCCGGGATAAAGACGGATTCCCGAAGCGCGACGAGCGCGACCGCTGCGTGTGGCGTTCAAGGAAGCATGACATTGAAGAATTCCGCGATGTCGTGCGCCGGCACGGATGTTACAAGGCAGATCTTGAGGAATTCGCGAAAGCGCTGCTCGTGAAGCGCAGCGCGCCACTTTTTGCGCAGCCTACCGTTTCCGATGGCGTCATTCAAACCGTCATCGAAAAGACTGTCGAAGTCGTAAATGCAGGTGCCCTCAATACACCCGGCGTCACAGTCACCGCCGAATGTAGCACCGAAGAGCGCGTGCGCACCCGTCACACCAAGCGAAAATTGAAAGGGCAAGACGCGATCATTCCGCCAGTGACCGCAGACAAGCGGACCGCCTTCCCGCACGGCCACAACACCCCAGGAGCTGCGCAGCTATGAACGCGACAACCATCGCTTCCCTTCCCACGAATCAGATTGCATGGCGAGCCCGCCCAGTGCCCGCGCGCCCTACTCGCTTCGAAGAGCTAGTCGCGGAGCAGGGTCTCGAAAACCGGCCCGAGCTGTGGCCGTACAACCGCGCACTGTCGGGATTCGCCAAGCGCAACCGCACCAAGCACTATGTGCCCGAGAGCTACCTGGCCGCGCTCGGGCTCAGTACAGAGGTGGAGCTGTAATGTGGATATGGGACGGGAAAATCTGCCCCGAACCGGGCGAAGTGATTGACGATGCCTGCCGCCAATCAATCGCAATAGCGCAGGCGCACGGCGGAGGCTCAAAGCTTGATCCCGTCGCACAACAGTACGATATCTGTTTTCGGTTTACGTTCAACGATACGACTGTGCGCGCGTTTGCGGATTCGACCGTCGAAGAGCTTTGCGAGCAATATCACTATGCGCGAACGGTGCCCGCATGAAGGCCTTTCTTTACAGCCGCGTCCGCGCCTGGTGGTCACGCCATCGTGATCGTCGCGCAGATCGACTTCGCCGTCAGTGGAAACGACAATTCCTAATTGACGACGCCCACAAGTTCTTTGCAGGAAAAATCACCGCAGTAGAGTCCTGGGAGCGCCGCCAAAGGTTTTATCGAATTCTAGATGAAATGACGACGGACGAGGTGCTTTCGATATGAAGGCCTTTCTCTATGCCCGCGTCTCAGTCATCGAAAAGCCCAGCAAAGCGCCGCGGGCTGAGCTGCACGTACCGAGTTGTATGACGCACGTCACGGTGCCCTAGGTAGGACTGAATTAGTCGCAAATCAGCACCGCGATCGGCCAGGTAATACCCGCAAGAGTGCCGAAAGGTGTGGGGATGGATATTCAGAGCGCTCAATCCTGCCCGTTTTGCGATCCGGTCAAGCATAAGTTGCACCGCTCTGGTCGTCATAGGTCCGCCGCGCTCCGAGACGAAAACAAAGTCGCCAGCCTTGGGGCCTTCGCGCTGAAGACGCCGTAAGGCTCGAATTTCCACCCCGCGCAAGCGATGGTCGCCCGATACGCCGCGTTTCGAGCGTCGGACGTGGAAAACCCCTTCCCGCAGGTCAAACTGCTGCCAGCGGGCTTGCAAGCCTTCCTGTATACGCAAGCCGTGAGAGAACAGCAAAAGGATGAGGGTCGAATCGCGATGACCGTGCCGGTTCTTTCGGGCAGCCTCAATAAGTCGCTTTACCTCCCCGGGCAAGAGGTGCTCCCTCTGTCTGGGGCGCCGAACTGCCACTGTTCGCGTTTCGACGGTTGGAGCTGTGATTTTCATGTGCAAAATCTGCCGATTTCGGGATGATACCATCGGGAGACTGTTCGCATAAGGCACAAAATAGGAACTGTTGAAAATGAAAAAAGAGCGCGTTACGCCACCCCGTCACTGTGCCATCGTTCGCTATTGGGCCGAAAACAGCATCATTCCGGTCAATCCAGACGATCCTGAGTGCTTTGCCTGTCGGCAAGCTGTGAAAAGGTGGAGAGCGCTGGAGCGCTGTCATATGGTCGCAGTTTCAGCGCTTGGATCATTTGAGGCCGACAATTTTGTGTTGCTCTGCCAAGGGTGCCATCAAGAAGCGCCTATGACCACAGACCGACACACGCTCATCGCTTGGGTAATGGATCACGAGAGTTGGGCTGATAGTTTTTCTCGGGAAGTGATGGCGGCTGTAGAGATTGCAAAACCAGAGAATCTAAGCTTCCATGAGTTCACAGAACAGGACCGCAGGCGTTTCGGTCAATTCTTGAGATTAAGAAAATTCGACTGCCATCCACGAGCGACTCGCGCTCAAAGACTTAAAAATCTCGCACTTATGGTACGGGAATACATCCTGTTGAAGCGCTTTTTCCCGGATGCACCTCAGTCGAGTGCCCACCAGGCCAGCGCGATCCCGCCCAGGATGAGGCCAACCACCAGCGTGCCAGAAATGGGACTTGCGACACCTGAAGTCAGATCCGCCGCGGTGACGTCGCCGCCAGAATCGGACTCAGGGGCTAAGGCCGACGTCACCGCAGATGAGACCGAAGACGCCAGCGAAGACGCGATCGAGAGCACGCTATTGGCGTAGCTTGGGGATCCCGTGGGCGAACCGGAGTTGTAGGCCGAAAGCGCCGCCGGCCAATTCCCGTACTTCTGATAGAGCTGCGCCAGGAACGCAATGCCGCCCGAGATATTTTCGTTTACGTCTGTCGGATCCACGCCCAAGGAAGCGGCCGTTTGCGGCATGAGCTGGAAGACGCCGACTTCGCCCGAGGTGCCTGTGACCAGTGAGCCGTTGGAATTCCACTGTGAAGTGCCGCTCTCTTGCTGCGCGACGGCCAGGGCGATCGCCGGGGGCACGCCTTGCGCAAGCGCTTCCGAGTAGATCAGATTCTGCAGATTGATTGAACTTACCACCGCTTTTCCTGTAATAGCTCAGAACACTATGCATTCGCCGGCCGTGGCCCACGTCGACCCCGAAGTGCCAACGGTGATAGTCGGACTCCAAGTTCCGCTGGTGGCGCTACTCGTGAACCATCCGTTCAACTGGAACGGAAAGTAATTCGAAGATGCGGTGATCGTCTGTGCAGCGACGATGTTGTTATTGCCCGAAGCTAGCGATAACACGCTTCCCGAAATTCCCGTTGGTGCAGTGCTGATCGTACCGTTTGTTGACCAGAGCGTCCCGGCCACCAAACCCGTTGCGCTGGGAGCCTGCGCGAAAGTCACTCCCATTGTGACTGTGGGAGTGGTCGATGCCGATACCTCCCACACTCCATGGCATAAGAAGTGAAATTTCTTTGCCGAAGCCGGCAGGGTGATCGGCGTGCTGCAAAGGCTGGTAGCGCTGTTTGATGACTGCGCCGTAAGAGCCCAATCGCAGGTGTTTTTATTGGCCTGCGTGAGTCCACTCAAGGCTAGGTAGGGCGTCGTGCCGCCCAGTGTGACTTCGGGAGCCGTGCCACCCAACGCCAAGTTCGGGCCTAACGCGAAAGAATTGGCCGCCTGGCTTTGCACCGCAAACTGTGACGTGCTGCTCGCCTGAAGGTCTAACAGGCTAGAACCGGAACCGGATGCCGTGTTCGTGATGTTCTCAAAAATCCCCGCATCTACTATCCCAGAGGTATTCCACGTGCCGGTCAGTTTTAGGAACGGTGTCGTGTTCGACCCGGTAACCGTGCTGCCAATAAGGGTCAAGTCGGTCAAGAAACTTATCGGATTGTTGATATCGTGAACGAATCCAGGAACGGTGACGGTCGCCGTGGGTACGGTGATGTTCTCTGCGGTGTTGGGCGCATAGTTCCAGATGTTTGTGAAGCCACCATTCGTGATTGTGCCAACGCTAACCTGCCCAAAACTGTTTCCAGCCACCGGAGCGTTGAACATATAGGGGCCGCTGCATGTACTGGAAGCCACCGCATCAAAGCGCGCAGCCG
>JACTVF010000285.1 GCA_019695435.1 Methanoregulaceae archaeon
ACAGACCGGGGTGGTAGCTGTTAGGGTTTGTTCCTCGGGGCTGATCTTCAACACAAGTCGTTCGTAACCGTTGTTATTGGAAATCAGGTGATTTCCAAGCGGAGACGGTCTATAGAAACCGGGACGCCAGCCGTTTACGGCATTGGCCCGTAAACGTTGGATGCCCCGTTTTCTCGGCTTAAACGCAAGTCGTTCGCATCGTGTCGTAGCCGTTGCTGTTGGATAGTGGGTCATTTCGACTTGGAGGTGGAACATGTCGACCGAGGGAAATCCGATGAAACCGGAACGCAATCGCTTTACGGGATTGGCCCGGAAATCTTCGGGGTATCCTTTCCTTGGCCCAGTTTTTTTTGGCTTCCGTGGGCAGACAGCCGCGAGCCTGGAGGGCAACCAGATGTGGCGGAATCCCGGGCGAATCGCGGTGCTGGCGCTTTCGGCGTGGGCATTGCTCTTGGTGTCGGCCACACGAGTGCTCGGCCAATACGTGCCGACCAAAATTGACGTGCCGGGGCTTTGGCAGCCGCTGCCGAACAGTGGTTATCTCGAATACCAGGTGAATCCGATCGTCGGCCGATTCGGTGATGAATACACCGGTTGGATCGATGTGCGAAACCCAGCCCGCCAAATGGGCTTGCCGAACAACACCACGTACGGTTTCGACATGAGCGACCACTCGGTCAGCGTCCGCACGACCACGCTGACGGATGCCAACGGCAACACCGCCACCCCCAACATCGGCCGCGATTTCGATTACGCCAATCGCGTCTGGATGCAGGCCGGGCTATCCATCATCCAGACGGCCAATACCGCCTACACCTCGGGCACGGCGCCGCAAAACGTGAACCTCGCCTTCGCCAACCCACCGGGAACCATGACCGATGCGCAGATCCTCCCGGTGCAGGTGGCAATCGGCAATTCGACGCTGGTGGGCGGGTCGGCCACCAAACGGGTCGATGCGTTCTACAGCAACAGCTTGAAAAACACCGGCTTGCGCGGGTACGCTTATTTCAGCGGCGCCGAGACCGCAACGTTCCATCCGTACATGAACGTTGCCACCACCGGCGCCGACACCGCCGTATCAGACACCTTTGCCCACGAACTGGGGCACATTCTGCTCAATGGCCCATCGGTCGATAACCCGGCCGCCGGCGACACATCGCACTCGGCGACCAGCACGAACCTGATGGCCAGCGGCAGCATTCGCATTTACCCCGGCCAGCCCGCCGGCGACATCTCCACTGGACCGAACGTCCCCATTTCGGCGATCGACCAGTCCATCAACGTGATCGGACCGGCCATGGTAGCCAAGGCCGATGGAACCCCAAAGGTCGGCGGCATCGACCAGTTGACCGCAGGCACCAGCGCCCAATCGCAAGTAGCGCGCATCTTTGATTCCAAAAACAATGCCGCCACCTCTCCCTACCTCGTGCTGAACCGCAACGCCGGCGCGGCCAATCGTGTGGATTTCGATTTCGTCGCCGATGTCGGCAAATCCAACGGCGACGTTACCAGTACCGCCGTCAACAACCTTGACGGCGTGCCCGGCGCCGACAACTATCCCGGCGCCACCGGCGATCGGCTTTACTTCGGCATCAAACCCACCGGCACTACCGTCGCCGCTTCCGATCAGACCGGAAAGGTCAAGACCGGCCTGGGTACCTTTGATGCCAATTACCCCGGAATTACCGACTTCGGCAGTGCAAGCTTCAAATTTGCCGATGTCTTCTCTCTGGCCGCCCGTTACGCCGACTCCGATGTCAGCAACGGCAATGTCTCCGCTCGCGAAGAGGCCCTGGACTACAAGGTGCGCTTCCGCGACGCAGCCGGCAACGAATCCCTCGGCGCGCCCGTGACCGTGTTCGATGCCGGCTGGAGTTCCACCACCAACGTTGACGACTACATCGCCCGTTGGACGCCGAGCGACCCCAGTTTCGTGCCGGTCGGCCTTTTCGTCGACTCCCTCGATGGAACCTACGGAAACGCGACCTACGATCTGAGCGCGCAAATCGACGCCGTGATCGTCGGCGTGCCCGAACCGGCGATGTTGGGAATCATCCTGGCGGGCTGGATCGGCCTGATGGCCCGCCGTCCCCGCCGCCAGACGCAGAAAAGAGACGCGGAAAAGGGAGAGACGCAGAAAGGGGACATCACTGATTGAGTTTTAGTGAGGTCGCCTTTTGTCTTTCCATCGCGTCGCAGCCGTTGCTGTTGAAAAGTGGGTCATTTCGACTTGGAGGCGGAACATGTCGACCGAGGGAAATCCGATGAAACGGGAACGCGAGCGCCTTACAGGATTGGCCCGTAGGTCTTGGAGGTCGCTTTTTCCTGGCCCCAATACACTTCTGCCAGCCAACGGGCGCTCGCCGTAGGAACCTCTACCTAAGCCCAATCGAGTCGTAATGCTTATGGACGCGACCCGTCCCTCGACTGACGATGAAACTTGACAGCGTAAGACAGTGCGAATTCCGGAGCTTGCCAGAACATAAAACCTCTTCGCTTATGCCTGAAGAGGTCAAATCTGCACAAGGAAGGCTGGGGATCTTATGGGCGGCAAGCATGTTCAATTTGTAGTTGCGGCGGTGATTTGGCCTCACTTCACTGTACGGAGGACGTCATGACATATTGCAATAGGCTGTGCCGTGCAACTGCCACAGTTGCCATTATCCTCTTGTTGGCCTTCTTCACGAGGCACGCCAGCGCGAATCCTTCGAAGGACAAAGACAACCCTGGTTTTATTAAGTGGAAGAACGGGTTTACCGTGTATATCCCGCCGGATCCGGGCGATCCCGTCCATGACCCCGATGTGAAGCGAACTCGCCAGACCCAGATACAGGCCGCAGTGAAGAAGTGGCAGCAGGCTTTGACAGATGCGGGCATCACCGGCGTAACGATCGACTCCCAAGTGTTGAACCAGGACGGGACAATTCCGGGGACTGCCGAAAAACCAAGTGCCAACAATCAGGGACAAGTGGTTGTGAACTGGAGTGGGACACCTGGTGACTTTGATGGAAATTGGGATCCGCAGCCAGGGATAAACAGCATGGTTGGCGGCACCATTAACATGCCCAATGGAGTGACCGGTGACGAGAACAAGGATAACGACGTAGCTTTTAACGTTGCGCTTCACGAAATTGGCCACGCTCTGGGAATTGATCACCCGGTTGGTGATGCACCTGGCGCCGTAATGCAACCGAATGTGGCCCAGCGCACAGGGTTGACCCAGCCGGGGGCCGACGACATACGGGAACTAAAAACCATCTATGTCGCGGCGACCGGCAGCCTCAAAAGCTCCTGTCAGTTATTGCCTGGAGGATTGTATCAATATACTTACGAAGCGACCTGGACAGGTGGCGGAGAATTACCGCTAGCGCAAGTGGTAATATCAGGAGCATCCATTCAAAATCCACAGGTTTCCAGCGGGTGGGAGATTGTTGGCTTCCCCTTCACGACCGGGACTTCTCCGAACGTACTGTCCATCGGACTTGATCCAAGCGATTCCCCGACGGCGGCGTATCTCAATACTGATAATAAGTTGCTCACGTTCGGTTTTGACTCCCCTGCGCCTCCCGGCACTGGACTGGGCTGGCTCGGTGACATCCAAAATGTGGTGGTACCCATCCCTGAGCCCTGCACACTCGTTCTTCTCAGCCTCGGCGCTATTGGCCTGCTGGCTAGGCGATCGAGGGCGGCGTAGGACAACCAAGCCAATCGATAAGAGTCGGGACGGACTAAAGGGGACGGACTAAAGGGGACGGACTAAAGGGACGGACTAAAGGGACGGACTAAAGGGACGGGACGGACTAAAGGGGACGTAGCTGTTTTCCGCGTTTCCGGCACGGATAGGATTAGGAAGGTTTTTCTTGAAATGGGGAAAGCGGCCATCACTCACTCTGTCGCTTTCTTCGGGGAGTTGTTT
>JACTVF010000286.1 GCA_019695435.1 Methanoregulaceae archaeon
GCGGTCAAGGGAGAGATCCGCACGGCCCTTGCAGGGGCCGGGGCCTGATGCACCGTACTGCAGAGCATCGCGTTTCACTATACTCCCCGTAGGCAGACGCTACCTATCCCCTTTTACTCTTCTGCATCCCAGTACAAGTCAGATTTACCTGCACTATCCCCCCGGGTGTGATCCTTGTCATCCCCTGTTCAGACTTCCCCCCTCAGATCTCAATACCGGCCCGGCGAGATCACCGGCTTGTGCGAGGCGGCCATCAGCGCCGCAACCGCATCTCTCACTAGGATCGCCGCACTGCCCCCAGAAAAGAGATCCATCAATACCACGCTGCTCGCGTTCGAGACTGCCATGGCGGATTTCAGCGACGCTACCCTGCCCCTGACTCTCATGGGCTATGTGTACCCTGACCCGACAATCTCGGCGGAGGGTTCGGCCTGCGAAGAGAAGGCGGGGATGTTTGCCGTCAGCGTCATTACCCGCCGGGATCTCTATGACGCGATAAAAAACGCCGTCCCCCGCACACCGGAAGAATCCCGGCTCCTGAAAGAGACCCTCCGGCAGTTCCGGAAAAACGGCCTCGCATTGCCTGACGACGGCCTCGCATGTGTCCGTTCCCTCAAGGAACAACTCACAAAACTTGAGGTGGAATTTACTGCAAACCTCAACAACGATACAAGTTCTGTTGAGTTCTCCGGGGCGGAACTGGACGGAGTCCCCAAAGAAGCGCTGGCCACCTTTACGCAAACGGACAGCGGCGTGTACCGGGTCACCACCAAGTACCCGGATTACATCCCGGTGATGCAGAACGCGAAAGATGTCGGGACAAGAAAACGGCTGTACACCGCGTTTGTCAACCGGCAGGCAGAGGCAAACACCCGGCTCCTCACCGGAGCAATTGAGGTGCGCCGGCAGTGTGCAAAGGAACTTGGCTACGCGAGCTGGGCAGACTACCGGCTCGACGGCCGTATGGCGAAGAGCACCGGGACCGTGCTCGCATTCCTCGACGAGTTAAAGGAGCCCCTGAGGGAGAAGATCCGGCATGACCTCGCCGCGCTGCTCACCCTCAAAAAGGAGCTGGAGCCGGGGGCGGGCCGCGTCGAGCCGTGGGACCTTGCGTATCTTACCGAACAGGAGCGGAAACGGAAGTATGCACTCGACGATGAGGCGATCCGGAAATACTTCCCCTTTGAACGGGTCGTGCAGGGCATGTTCGGTTGTTTCGGGCCGCTCTTCGGGATCCGGTTTGCCGAAGTGACCGGGGCAAACGTCTGGGCCGAAGGAGTGAAACTCTACCGCATCATTAATCTTGAAGACGACCGTACGCTCGCGTATATCTACTTCGATATGTTCCCCCGTGACGGGAAGTACGGGCACATGATGATGGTACCCCTGATCGCAGGCCGGGCAACGGGAGCAGGTTACACGGTGCCGGTCACAGCAATCGTTGGCAACTTCCGGGCACCCAACAGCGATATTCCCTCCCTTTTAACACACGATGATGTCGAGGGGCTCTTCCACGAATTCGGCCACGCCCTCCACGGCAGCCTGACCCGGGCGCCCTATGCGAGCCTTGCGGGATCGAGCGTCGAGTGGGACTTTGTCGAGACCCCGTCACAGGCACTGGAGAACTGGGCCTGGGAACCGGCAGTGCTCGACACCGTATCCGGGAACTATGCGAACCCGAAAGAAAAACTCCCGGCACCGCTCCGCGACCGGATCATCGCCGCCCGTGACCTCGGCGCCGGCCTGAAATACACCCGGATGCTGGTCATCTCGACCGAGGACATGACATTCCATACCGCAGATGGGCCGGTCGATGTCACCGGCATTGCAGACCGGATCTATGAAGACCTCATGGGCATCCCACCGCTTGAGGGGGGCCACGAACCGGCGACCATCGGCCATTTCATGGGCGGGTACGATGCCGGATATTACAGTTACATCTGGGCCGAGGTCTATGCCCTGAACATCTTTGCCCGGTTCAAAAAAGACGGCCTGTTCAATACCGCAACCGGTACCGCGTACCGGCACTGGATCCTCGAACAGGGGAACATGCAGGACGGAACCGAGCTCCTCCGCGGTTTCCTCGAAAAAGAACCCGGCATGGACGTATTCTACGAGCGGCTGCACATCCGGCTCCCCGCAGCCGATCCGTCGGGGAAGGGCAGCGGTCTCGGAAGTTCCTGAAGCGTTCCTCTTATCACCCCCGCGCTCAAATCATGTGAGTGTGATACACGAGCCACCGGTAAAAAAGTTCCTGTACTGGTGCGACCGGTGCAACGTCCCGCTGATCGGCAGGACCTGTGCCTGCGGTACTGAGGGGCGGGAGATCGAACTCCTCCAGCCGTACGATGTACGCCCGGCGCTCGGCTCCGACATGGCTCGTATTAAAAATCTCGTCCGTGAACGGTTCGGGAACGTCCCGATCCAGTCCGTTCTCCTCCTCAACAAGACCGGCGGGGTGGACCGGGCCGATCTCGTGATCGCCCACGGGCACCGGTTCGGCTGGCTTACCTTCGACCCGGTGGCACGGAAGTTCTCGCTCGATATCGCTCCCGAAGCACTGCCGTATATCCTCAAGCATGTGACCACGGGGATTCTCGATCTCGAAACCGGTATCGATACCCCCGGCGGGGCCGGGCGGATGGGCGGCAAGAAGTTCCGGCTCAAAGAGCCCCTGCCTGACGGCACCGTGATCGTGAAGTTCAAAAACCGGTTCGGGACCGGGGCGGTCAAGGACGGACAGATCCGGGTAAAGGAACTGATGCCGGTCGACCTCCGCACCGGGAAAAACCCGGACTGGGAACAGGTCGTGCAGCAGAACCGGTACCATCTCAAGAACCTCGAACGGAACGCAGTACGGATGATAAAACAGCACATTAACGACCGGCCGAAATGCAACGTCTCGTTCTCGGGAGGCAAGGATAGTACGGCGGTACTTATGCTCGCGAGGAAGGCCGGGGTGGCGGAAGCGTTCTTCCTCGATACTGGTATCGAATTTCCCGAGACGGTCGCGTTTGTGAAATCGCAGGGCGTCCCGGTGATCGAGAAGGTCGGGGACTTCTGGCAGGCCGTAGAGAAGGCCGGGCCCCCCGGGAAGGATAACCGGTGGTGCTGCAAGCTCCTCAAACTGCGCCCGCTCAAACTCCACCTTGCAGAGATCGGACCCTGCGTCACCATACAGGGCAACCGGTGGTACGAGTCATGGAACCGGGCGGCGCTCGAAGAGACCAGCCAGAACCCGGCAAACCCGCTCCAGCTCAATATCTCTCCGATACGGAACTGGCGGGCGCTCGAGGTCTTCCTCTACCTCTGGTGGCAGAAGGCCGCAACAAACCCGCTCTACGAGAGGGGGATCGAACGGATCGGGTGCTACGTCTGCCCGTCCATGCTCGAGAGCGAGTACGAGGAGTTAAGGGTGATGCACCCGGATTATGCCCGTCACTGGGATGCGGTTCTCGCGGCATATGCACAAAAGAGGGGGCTACCCGATGCATACGCGAAATGGGGGCTCTGGCGCTGGAAGGCGCTGCCGCCCAAGATGCGGGAACTCTGCCGGGACCGGGGGATCCCGGTGCGGGACGATTATACCCTGCAGGCAGAACCACCGGCAGAACGGGAAGAAACGGTTGAAATAGCAGGAGGAAGAACCATGGAACCGGATATGGCAGCACAGGAGACCGGGGAATATAACGTGGAGAGCATCCGCAGGGATTTCCCCATCCTCGGCGATATTGTCTACCTTGACAACGCCGCGACCAGTTTCTCCCCGGAACCCGTGATTGCCGCGATGGTGGAGTTCGAGCACCGGTACCGGGCAAACGTTGGACGGGGCGTCCACCGGCTTACGAGCATAGCCAGCCAGCGGTACTGGCACGCCCATGAGAAGGTCGCGGAATTCATCGGTGGC
>JACTVF010000006.1 GCA_019695435.1 Methanoregulaceae archaeon
AGTGCATGACATCACCAACGGGACTAATCTCGTGCCTCTGACCACTACTTCCAACACGACAAGCCTCAACGTTCAGGAGAGCTTCAAGATACCCGCCACGCAGAGCGTGGAGATAACCGAGGGGAGCGGAGGGGACTTCAACTACTCCAAGCAATATATAGACCCAGAGACCGCCCCCGCCGCCTGCACATCCTACTTCTCAATCAATGCGATAAACAGCCAGGCTTCACCAACCTCTGCCAACTTTCAGCTCATGCTTTCATCCTTCCCTTACAATGCTGAAATAGGCAATGTGCTTATCTTCAACGGCATCGGAGGGGCAACATACTCCGCTTGGACGGAGAGCAGCAGCTTGGTCTGGGTGAACCTCGGTAGCACAATAATCCCAGCAGGAGGAACGACCAATGGAATCCTCTACGGATGCCTCGGCTCTGCAAGCACGAACTTCCTCCCTGGGACTGCGAACGGGATAGGGGAAGCACCGCAGTTGAGCTCAAGCTATGGGCAGTATGATAACGGATGGGCAGTATTCAATGCTCTCTATGCGAACTTCGCAGGGACTACAACGCCTCCAGGCTGGTCAGAAATATCATCCGGAGGCGGAACAATAATTCAAAACAATGGTGTTGTTGGAACATCCACGAATTCAAATAGTTATGGTCTTGCAGGAACAACATCAACTGGTTATGGAATGAATGCAACCCAGATAGTTGATTTTTACGGTGCTTTCGCAACCTTCCACGATAACAACTGGGCATGTCAGGTTGAGCAAATGGGTTATGGGGGCGGAATGCAGGTCGCAAACAATGGAATAACAGGAAATCAGCAGATAGGGTGGTGTACAGGTGCTCAAAGCGCATTTTATGTGAGCTGGACTGTATCTCAAAATATTATCGGTGGTGATGAGCCATATACAACACCAGCAGTATTTAGCACTTATTGGCCCACGGAAACGTCGCAACTTTATACTTATAACTACAATACTTATTCTTCGGGAATGCAGACAGGCACACCTCCAAATGGCGCAGAAACAACAACTATCGCTTGCGCAGCAAACGGAGGTGGTGGTTCTTACACCAGCGTTGGTATCTCATGTAATTGGATAAGGTTACGCACCTATCCTCCAAATGGCGTCCAGCCCACAGTGACCTTCGGTGCGGTGCAAGTTCCAATCACCTCTGTCTCCATCGGCTCTCCAAGCAACGGAATAGTAGACCAAGGGCAATTCCAAAGCATTACGGCGACCATATCGGGAGGAACACCGAACTTCGCCTACGGCTTCAATGTGGTCAAATCATCGGCAGTCGGCACGATAGCCAACGTGATAAAAGTATCTTCAACTTCAACCAATCCTTATACAGCGACTTGGTATGTATCATCGGCAGAGCTTTCGGACAGCCCGATAAAGGTGAACGTAATTGCCACCGATACGACTCCATCAACAGCCAATTCAGTATATTCAACAGCATACAATGTTTATCCAGCATTCTCCGCACTGGCAATCTCCCCAAACACCATTCAACAGATTAACGTAGGAGGCTCGGTTTCCTTTGTTTCGTATGAGAGCGGAGGGGCAACTCCAATAGCTTATCAATGGCGTTCTGGTTCAAGTTCCTGCAATTTGGGAAGCACACCGATAGGGGGTGCAACGTCAAGCACCTATACACCAACGGGCATTCTTGCAACAACCTACTACTGTCTCACCGCAACCGATTCGGCTACCACAAATGAAGTGATAACAACCCCAGCAACGGAAGTTTTGGTGTCCAGCCAGCTAATAACCTTCGGTTCACAGACCATAACCTACGGCTCAAGCACAACAGTCACGGCGACCTGCTTCCCTGCGGGGGATGCGTGTGCGGTGCAAAGCCCGATAGGAACGACGATTGGCTGGGGATACGGAACATATACCTACACCATACCAAATTATCTCGCCACAGGAACGCAGACCTATTACGCAAACGACATAAACTATAACTACAACTCTCCTGGCAACATTCTGACCATAAGCAAAGCCCCAGCGTTGCTCGTTTGGACGGCACAATGCTCGCTACTGAACTCGTGGTCTGCGGGTGGATGCACGACAACGGCATCGCTCTCAACTTATGGCAATCAGTTATCTGCGAACCTGTGGCAACAGACGAATAGCGGAACACCCGCAACTGTGGCTACCTTCAACGCCATCGGCTCATACACAACGATAGCCGTCGGCAACTACATAATGACAGCGAATGTCCTGCCGTCGGCGAACTACACGGCAAACAGCATAGCCTACGGCTTCTATAATTACGTTCCGTTCACATTGTCAACGATGCAGACAGGCACGACTTACGTTGCATACACGAACATCGCCCCGACCACAGCCCCGACGAACCAAGTATCCAGTTACTATCCAATCGGTTTTGGATTGACAAGCCCAAGTGGAAACTTCATGTATTCGCTCACGCAGAGCTTCAACGGGGGTGCAACAACAGCCTTATTCACCAACCAGCCTTCAGGAAACTACCTCCCGCCATCCAACCAGCCAAGCGGGAACTACGTCTACACCCTCACGGAAACGGAATCAAGTCCATCAGCGACTATAACGATGGCATCGAACAACCTCGTGAGCATGAACGACATCCTTTCCGCCTTCACCTTCAACAACCCGGTAATCCAATACTACCCCAACTTCGCCTACACACCCACCTTCTCCACCGCACCGCTCAGCTGGTACATCAAGTCCGACTATCCCGGCAACATCCACGCCAACACCATAACGGGTGATCAGTTCTCCAATGCCAATCTCACCTACCAGCCCTACGTCTACCTCACCTACAACGGCTTCAACCCGTTCCCAGCCAACCTGCTCGACAATCCGGGCATGACGCAGCTCATAACTCAGAGCGCCTTTGCCGTAGTGATATCCAACACCATCCCAGCCAACATCTACAACCGCCCGACGTTCAATTCCGTCGCCTTCGATTTGCAGTGGTTCTTCCCGTGGGGCTCCACCTATTCCAACACATGGCAGTTGGTCGTGAACAACTACTCGGTTCTTGAATCGAGCGCCTTCACCACCTATCTACCCACCAACTCCATGCATGCCTACACCGCCAACTCGGCATATCAGAATCCGCCATTCACCATAAACAACCTCACCACTTTTGCCACCGCCAGCGGGTACACGCCGCAGGTGCTCAACAACTACTGTCCGTTCTCTCTCAGCGCTTCGCAGTGGGCTAACGAGTATTCCTACCTCCCCAATGCCAACGCATCGCTCTACGCGATGTCAGTCTATCTTTCCAATGGCAATCCCGCCACCAACTACACCCTGATAGTCCAGTCCTACTCTCCAGCCCTCTCCGTCCTCAGCCTGAAGCTCGTAACCGCCTCTGGATTCAACATCTATCTGGAGCCGGGCCAGAACTATCGGTTCCTGATTTACAATAAGCAATGCAACCTCGTCTTCACCACAGCGTACAACACGTGGAACAACCCCATCTCCCTCACCCTTTCCGGTGGGAGCGGCTCCTCGCAGCCCCCGCCCTACCTACCCACCAACTTCACCAACGTAGTCCACGCCTGCTACGACTACCTGAACACCCCCACAGCCAACACGATGGAGACGCTCTGCACGTTCAGCAACAACGCGATACCAGCCAACGCCCTGAACATGCAGCTCCTGATACAGAGCGCGCCCTACGGGATATCCACGTGCGCCAACACCATCATAGCCAAGTCTGGCACACTCACCTGTTGGAGTCCCACCTACAACAACACGGTTTACAGCGGCTATCTCCAGATAAATCTGGGCAACGGGCTCGGGTGGCTGGATGTGCAGACGTTCTCGTTCGGCGCTGCGTCATCGGGATTCGGCCTCGATGCCGCGCTCATTGCCATGCTTACGTGCATTGTATTAGCCTTGCTGTTCATAAGATACAATATGGCAATCAGCGTGATTCTCGTGGGCATCGCAGTAGAGGCGTATTCACTGTTATCCTTAATCAGTCTGCCGCTCCTCGCGGGTGGAGGTTTCATAATCTTCATCGGCGTGGGGCTCGCAGTGATGACCAGAGGGACGTGATGCTATGCCACCGATACGAATGATTTTTTTCACGATTCTTGCCATAATGCTCATGGTTTACGGGGCTATGCTATTCACGGGGGGATATGAGACTTCCAACAGATTGCAGATGAGCAACACCATCCAAGCCAACTACAATGCCATATCCTCAGCGTCAGCGCTGCCCGGCGGGTTCGCGGGCAATGTCACGGGGCTCGGAGTGGCTGTCAACAACTCCGCGAGCAAGGTGAACAGTTCGGCGGGCTCCAGCTCAGCGATACCAAATTCAGTTGCCATGGTCTACAACTTCCTCACCACAATACCCAATGTGATCGGGGCGATAGTCGGGTTTGTCGCCATGCCCATTTCCACCCTCGGTGTGCCCATTGGCTACGCGCAGATAATAGTGAGCATCATGTTCCTGGGGATAATCAGCCTTTCCATCATATCTGCCATCTTCCTCTTTCCTATTGCGGTGTTGCCATGATAGAACTGTCAATATTCATATTAATGCAGACATTCGTTCCTAGCTCTAACGCCATCCTCAACCAGTCCTACTACAACATCTCGTCAGCCACACAGCTCTTCCAGTACACCAACGCGGGCACGGGCGGGCTCGAGGAGCTCTTTCTCTGCCTCCTGCTCTACTTCGTGTTCATGATGGGCGGCGTGATGGCTGGGCGTTTCAACCTGATGATGAGTGCATTGGGCGCGGCACTGTTGATGGTGCCCATCTCTTTGTTCGCCCAGGCGGTGTTCGGGGCGGGCGGCGGGGCCGTGGGTGCCCTGCTCCCGCTGATATTCATAGCGATATCCGTAATCACCGCGATGGTGGGGCTTCTCAGTGGCTTTCTCAGTCCGTATCAGTAGAATTCCTTTAGCAGATCGGCAGTCGAGTCTATGTCAGTTTCAGGTTTTTTGTAAAGGCTCCACTTTGCGAGTTGTTCCAAAGACGCCCCGCTAGTTTCTTGCATACTTCGCAATGAAACATCTCGCTTAAACGCCATTTGTGCCCAAGTATGACGTATTCCACTCCATGATATTGGATGCTTTAAGCGATCCTGCGCGAGATTAGAAAGCCGGTTGTTTATGATAGGCTCAGACACTTCATACAGTTTTATCTTTGGGTTATCATGCCCGTTCTGGTATTCGTTTATGAGCTTCATCACCCGCGCAGGGAGTGGTACGGTGCGCGTCCTTCCGAGGTACTTGTCATATATTAATATTGTATTTGATTCGTACTTGAGGTTCTCAAGGCGGATATTCAGCACGTCATCAGTGGACATGCCAGAGGATAGTACGAGATTGAGCATGGAGTGGATGCCCAACTGCTTATCCAATCCGCTTAAGAGTTTCTTCAGTTCCCGCATCTCGAGCGGCAGGTTCATTTTTGCATCTTGCATGGTATCATCAATATTGCACGTGGGAGCAGCCGTTGCACCAGGTGGGTGAGGATGCGTAGTTGGTCATGTAGTGCCGATGAGTGCATGGGCACTGACACTTCACCCTCTTTTGCTTCAATAGGTCTCTGCAGGTTCTCATATCATCATCCCTCTTCCTCCTTCGGCTTTCGGAACACCATGAACAATATGCCCACGACCAGAATCAGGACTATCATAGCCACGCAGACGAGCAGTGAATCCGGTCCGGTGGGAGTGGCTCCGGTGGCGGTCGAATTCTGAGTGGTGGTGGAAAGCAGTGTGGTGGAGCTGATAGGCACGGTCGTGGTCATCTCTATGGTAGTGGTGTGCCCGGTGAAGGTCGTGGTCGTGGGTGCGGAGGTCGTGGATGACCTGGAGGCCGTGGTGGGATTGCCCTCGCAGACCTGCACGGATATCACATGGAGCTTGGGGATCCAGCCAATCGAGAGAAGCCGGACGTAGATGCCCGTGGCTCCCGCCGGAACGTACGCGGTGGTGGAATTGAGCGTGACGGCAGTCTCATAGGAAGGGGAGCTGATTATCACGCTCGCATAATCAGGAGTCATGAAGTCTTCGATTGCACTGTACGCACCCGAGCCCAGCGAGAGTGGCACGACCTCAGTCTGCGAGAAGTTCGATATGTTCTCGCACTCGCCCATGGCATGCACCGTGGGCGCGTACGCCGAGTCGATCAGGGCGGTGGCATGCGCCGTCTTCCCGAATAAATCATTCACCGTGAGGGTCACCAGATAAAGCCCTGTGTCATTAAAGGTGACGGTGTTGTTCGAGACTGAGTAGCCGCTTCCCTGCACTGCGTAATTATAACTGAATGGAGGGGTTCCACCCAGCGTGGTATTGGAGAATTGGATATAGTAAGGCGGTTGGATGGTGGCGTTGGCGGGGGAGAGCACGAGCGTGGGCGGGGCGTTGACCGTGAGTGCCAAAGTGGCGTTGGTTTCATTGCCATTGGTATCTTCCACCCTAAGCCGATACTGGTTCTGATTCACCAGGGTCCTTACTTGAACGGTGGCGTTCAGGTAGCCATCGCGGTAGAATTGGGTGCCGTTCTGTTCGTAGAGAGTGAAGAAATATGGCGGCGCCCCTCCGGTGGCGTTCATGGATAGGGTAAGAAGCTGGTCCGAATCGGCATAGGTGCGGTTGGATGAGAAGCCGACGGAGAGGGCCGAGGGCAGCGCGCAGAGTGCGAGGGCGAGGAGTAGGTATAGGGTTTTCATATCATCATCTTGTAGTAGTATCTGTCCCGGTGGGCAACAGCCCCTTCCACGTAGCGTTCCGCACTGCTGCGATATACTCCATGCACGTGGCGTTCAGGTAGTTGCTCACGTTGCCCCAGTGGGAGGGGCTGAAGGCGTACCAGTACCCGCTCTCCGAATCCTTTGTGGCATTGGTCAGGGTGGTGTTGCACAGCGGTGTGGTGTGGGCATTGTGGAGCAGGGTGGCTATGTGGAGCGAGTAGGCTAGAAATACCAGCACCACTAAGCATGTTCCGACCATGACCATGTAGAAGTTCTTGTATCTTTTTTCCATTGTATCAACTTACAAGCGCAAAGGCTGCGAAGGGCAAAATGTAGTAGATCGGAGTGGCGTGGGCGATGAACAGATAGGGCACTGCACTGAGTAGGGGTAAATACGCCCGACAACCTATATAACGCACACAAATAGCCAATAGTATTGTCGTCGAGAGGAATAAAATGCTCAGAACCACAAGCGGAGTGCCCAATAATAGTAATACTGAGCCTAGAATCGAAATGGAATCGGGCTGCAGGGTGGTCACTGAAAGGAAGCTGTGGAAAAATGCATACGGATTCATGGCAATGAATATTCCATTCATCGCAATGAAGACTATCGCAATGTTCAGCCCAAGCGCGAGGCCCCTCTTCCAGTCTGCCCATAGCTCAAACGCTATGAAGAGCACCACCAACACCCACAGCTCCTGCTGGAGCGAAGCCATTATCCCCAATATCAGCCATGTCCACTTCCTTCCGATATCCGTAAAAAGCAATACGATGAGCGTAAGCATCAGGAGGAGAATGACGGAACTGAAAGTCAGGGCGGCGAGGCAGACGAGCATTATTGCGCTGTACGTGGGCATCTGGTTCTTCCTTTCAGATGCGAGCAGATAATAGGCTAACAGAAATAATGCGAAAAACTCCATATACTGCGCAGGCATAACCAAATGGGCGAGGTTGGGCTGGGAGAAGGGGAACATCGCAAAGAAGGGTATCTGAACGAGCAGGTAGAGGGCTGGATAGGTGTAAGTACCCACGATGGAGCCGTTGAGCATGAACGTGGGGCGCTCAGCCAGGGCGTTGAGCGCCGGGCTCAGGGCGGTGGCGTAGTTCTGGGTGTAGGGGTTCTGCCCCGCCGCAAGGGATTGATAGGCAAAGTAGGATATCACCATCTCATCATCAGGAGAAAAGGATATTTGGGATATGAAGAGGCAGGAGATGAGGATTGCAGCTGCCATGAATGCGACCTTCATCTTCGTGTCCCTGGCTACGACCGCGAGCTGGACTATGAATAATACAAGAAGGAGCAGGAGCATGAATATTACAATGTAGATGAAATCGATGACGTATGCCAGGGCGAGCGTGCGCGGGACGAGGAGCGGGTCGGTAGCGATCTTCGCCATGATTATGGCTAGGGAAAGGCAGATGAGCACTACGTTGAGCCGGTTCATGATAGCCACTCGAACAGGAGCATGAGGATGACAAGGGCAATGAACAGGTAGCAGTAAGGCCGGAATACCCATGCTCGGAAGAGTTGGTAGGTGGTCATGGCTGCAACCCCACCTTTTCAGCCCACTCCTTCGCCGCCTTCAGGGCGGCTGCAGCCTTGGCGGCTTCATGGAGCCGGTCCTGTTCATGGTCAACATAATACTTGGCGCAGAACTTGTAGAATTTGGCTATGCGATCGGTATTCGCCAGCTTCTCATCCCGCATGCCGTTCTTTTTCTGGGTATAGAGCAGTAGTCCCTTGCGCCTAATTCCTGCTCGTTCAGCCTCCCCCACCACCTCTGCAAAGGCTTCCGGCTTTAGGTACAGCTTGATGCAGATGCTTTTATCCCTGTTTTTTATAGTCCCTTCTTCTTCCATAATAGTCCCTTATTCAAGGTTTGAAAAAATATCTTGGCTAGAAGCGACATTATGCCCTAGATTTCTAACTTTGGCCTTAAAGCCTACCCTTTTCATATTTCATATCCCCAACCAATACTCCCTTCCATTCCAAATAGCCGCCAGGACCACAACAGCCGCAGCTCCACCGCACACAGCAATTACAAGGGGCAGGTTGGCCCATACCTCCTGCAAGCCGAGCCATGGACATGTGCCGCAGCACTGGATGGGTGGGTAGGAGCCGGTATAGCCGCCGGGAGGGAAGAATGCCTGCAGTTGGAGAATCAGCCACAATCCGATAAAGGTGACGGCTCCGAATATGGCGATGGAGATTCCCCCATCCCATATAATTTCTTTCAACTTTTTCTTGTTCATCTAAATCACGTTTATCATGAGTCCGCCGAGCATCCCCACAAAACACCCGAAGGCGAGATAGGGTATCGCGGGATAGGCGTGGAGGGTCTGCTGAATCCTAAAAAGCAGGTAGGCAAGCATGGCGACCGCGCCCAAGGCAGCACCCGCCACCATGATGAACGGCAGGCCAGACACCGCCATCCCGCCCACGAAGGCGCTCGGGAAGATCAGGTCGCCGGTGCCGAGCTTTATGGATGATACGGTCTTCTCGTCAATCCTGCGGATTGCATAGACAAGGAATGCCAACTGCTGGTCCACGTACATGTCCGCCATCTTCACCATGTGCTTGGTGACGTAGACCGCGAGGTAATCGTAGACCGGCAGGACTATCAGGAAGAAGAACATGACTGCAAAGCCAAACTCGAGGGCGAAGATGAGCCCGAAGCCGATGGCGGAGCTCACGGCGCACGTGTTCGTGAGCCCCGGGAAGTACTGCTTGAAGAAGACGAGGAGGACGCCGGGGACGAAGGCGAGCAGGGCGGTGGGGAAGAAGACGGTGAGGAGTGCCCAGATGCCGAGTATTATGAATCCCGCCTCGAAGACGCGCAGGAACAGGTTTTTCTGCTTCAGCCGGCTCAGTATGAAGAATATCACGAAGCTGCCCACTGCGATGTATATGCCATAGCCTAGTGCGGTCTGCCATGGCGCCAGTCCCACGGAGCCGGTGGTGGTGGAGAGGGTGGTGGGTTGGTGTGGGGCGAGATATGAGAGGATGATTACTGATACCATGACTATGGAGAAGAGCAGCAGAATGTGGCGGATCTCCCGCCATTCTATCTTCTTGTCATCCATCTCAATTCCTCCATTTTCTATACAGCGGCTTCAGCGTGGTCTCTATGAAGCTGAACAGGTAGAGCGCGAATATGAATATGAATACCGCTATCAGGAAGTATATCGCGCCCACGCTCGGCGTCCAGCTTATGGCCATCTCATCTCCTCTTCCGCACCAACTCGACCGCGGTCTTCATTATCTTGAGAAGATCGAGCATGAAGACGATTATCAGCAACGCGGAGGCGAACATTATCACGACGGCGGTGATGTTCTGCTCCGCGGGGTAGTCCACTAGCATCTGCAGGGCCATAAGCAAAAAGAAGACCAGGAATATGTAGAGGCCTAGCTTCTTGTAGCTCTCATCGTTGGCGAACGCCACGAGGAGGACTCCGCAGATGGAGAACACAGAAAATACCAGCGAAAGGGGAATCATGGAACCACATCCTCAGTGTGCTGGTGGGTTATCTCAAAATTGACCCCCAACTTCTTGACCAGACCCAGCCCTGTGACTATGGCATTGAATATCTTGGTCAATGTCTCCTCCGACTTTGGTCCCGGCGGAATCTCGACTTCTATCACGATGCGTTTTTTCATGGTATCACATTCATTAGTGTATAAGCGTATAAAGTGCGGAGGTGATCAGCATCACGAAGAAGAGCAGGACGCCCACGCCGGGCACCCTCTTCTCCCAGAGCCACGGGCGCTTCTCCAGTATCAGGAAGTCGATGGCTATTATGAGGAACGAGAACGAGGCGTCGGAGAAGTCGATGCCCACGCCGGGCGGTATGCCGAAGCTCACATAGACCGTGCCGGAGGGGATTGAGTTGGTGGTGGCGGGCTGTGGGGAGGTGACTATCACGTTCGCGGCGAGGTTAGTGCCGGTCGCGCCGAACGGTATGGTATAGTTGATGTTGTTGGTGGTGGTGAGGACGGTGGCGATTATGGCATTATTGATTGTGTTGTAGACTATGAAGTTGTAGGTGTAGATCGGGATGCCTCCGTAGACATAGGCATTGAACGCTATGCCCTGCGTGACGTACCCGCCCTGCGAATAGGTTGGAGTAATCGTGGGCGTCGACTGCGGCACGAGCGGGATTATCGTTATCGCGGAGCCCAGCACAGCGCCCACGCTCTCCTGCGTGCTCGCCGAGTCCGTCGCTATCACGTTCGCCAGTATGGTATTCCCCACATCCGCCGAGGGCACCGCCCACGCCCACGTGGAGGAGGAGCCGGAGGTGGTGGCAAGAGGAGCATTGGTCACGGAATTATAGATGGTGAATGTGTAGGTTATGGTTCCTGAACCGCCGGTCGTGGGAGCGGAGAGCACCTCGTACTCGGTCGGGGTGATGGTGGGTGTGTTCGACGCTGTGAGGGAGATGAGGGACAGCGCCGGGCTGATGGCGAATGAGGATGAATAGACGCTGTTCACCGTGTGGGCGAGATTGTCCACGACTATCACGTTGGCTATCTCGTTGCCGTTGGTCAGGTCAGCGGAACCGACCTGGAAGGTTACGTAGTTCGCCGAGGTCGGGTACTCGGTGTAGGGGCTGAGAGCTGCGGTGTTCGCCACGAAGAAGTAATAGGTGTAAGGCGGGCTTCCTCCGCTCACGAAGGCGTTGAAGGTCTCGGTCTGCCCCACGTCCACGAGAGTGTTGGTGGGGTTGGAGATGGTTGGAGTGCTCGACCGCCCCGTGCCCGTGAGCAGGGCGAGGAGAAGGAGGGCGATGGGGAGGATGGAAAGGTATCTCATGGTTTGGTCGCCTGTGAGCCGAGCTTCATGGACTGCAGGCGATCGAGGTATTTGTGCATATATTCATCGACGCTTATCCAGCCTATCTCGTTGATGTCTATGGGCAGCCCCTCGATGGCTTCGTATTGCACGAGGTCCTTTGCACGCCGCCCAGTGCCCAGCGCAAGCTGGTCAGCCACCTTCTTGAACGAAATCATGTAGCCCTGGTCCTGCCCGAACTTCTTCACCTCCTGCGCGGTTATCCTGACCTGCGTGGGAGGAATTGACTGGAAGAACTTGGTGTACATGTCGCTCGCGGTCTGGAAGCGGTCTCGCTTGTAGCGCTTGGAGAGGGCGGAGACCTTGAGCGAGTCCTCCTTGCGGAGCGAGTAGTGAGCCCATATTGCTTCGGGGATGGGGTAGAACGGTACCTCGAAGACATTGAGCATGTCGCGCTCCTGCATGAGCGTCTGGGCCTCGGCGCCGGTGAGGGCGACCTCGTTCTTCACGCCGTAGGGGATGTACTCCTTGCCCCCGATGTAGGGGTTGCGGTTGAGCCCGCGCACGATGGCGAGCCCACGCTCGTTGATGGTGATGTTGATTGCCGCGCGGTTGCCGGATATCCCGGAGTCAATCTCCTTGGTGTCGGGCCAGATGACCAGGGTCGTGATGCCGTGCACGCGGAGGCGGGTCATGTAGTTCATGAAGTCGATCTGGTCGGTGTCCCACCAGGTCTTCTTGTTGCCCTGGTTGCCGCTCTCGTCAAGCTGGACGATGTCCAGCTTCTTCATGTGGCTGAAGAGCTGGGTGACATACTCCTTGTCCTCGTTTATCACGAGGTTGTAGTTCCAGTCCCAGCCGAGCCCGGTCATATGGTAGGCATAGGTGGTGGCGAGGGCGAGGGCGAAGGTGGTCTTGCCGAGACCGGTCTCCTTGTTGGAATTGATGGTGACGATATTGTCGAACTCATTTAGGGCGCGTATGTGCAGGGCGCGGGCAAGAACCTCCATCTGCGGGGAGATGGGGATGCCGAAGCTATTGTCAAATCTCGCCTTGGCGCGGAGGGCGAGATAGAGGCGGCCTATCGCATCGATGTCCTTGCGGGTCTTCGTGCCGGAGCCGTACTTCTTGAGCAGGCGGGAAATCTCCTTGAGGAAGTCGTGGGCGGAGTTCTTGAACTTCTGCTGGTCGTGGGCAACCGCGGGATTCTCCTGCGAGTATGAGTACATGCTTGCAGTGGAGGAACGCTCGCGCATGACGATATTGTAATCGAGCGTCTCGAGATTGCCTATCATGGACATGACGAGCTCGTTGTCCTGCGTGGAGAACAGGTCGTCGTTGTCATAGAGCAGGCGGGCCTTGGTGATGAGGTTGTAGCGGGCGTCGTGGCTGGAGAAGTCGGTGGTGATCAGCATGTTGTTGTACGCGATCTTCAGCGCCTTGAGCTCCTCCGCCTTGTCCTTTATGGGAGAGTAGACTGACTGCTCAGCCGCATTCGCGGGCTTCAGCTCGAGCAGTTCAGGCTCGGCCACTATCCCTTGCCCTGGACGATCAATGACGAGGCATTGAGCACGCCCGCGGCGTTGGCGGCGATGGTGGTGGTTTGGCCCGCGAGGTGGGCGCCCGCCGGGACGAGGCTGGCGATGTCGCCGGTGATTCCCGCATAGAAGGTGTTGGCGCCGTAGAAGACGAAGATGGCGGTGAGCCCGGCAAAGAGCAGGATCATCAGCCCGACGAGGAGGCTGGCGTGCTTCTCAAGGAATCCGGCGCGGTCCATTATGAACTCGTTGGCTCTCGAGGAGAGCGACGCTATGGCGGTCTTCTGTGGAATCGTAATGACGCTCGCATCCTCGACCTTGCGTATGCCGAACTTCTCCATGACGAAGCGCTCGGTGAAGAAGTCGGAGTAGCCGAGGGGCTCGAGGGCGAGCTTGTCCTTGGACTTCATGGTGTGGGCGAGCTCGGTGTAGTCCGCCGAGGGAACTTTGTGCGCCAGATATTTCTTTGAGCCGGCGATGTTCACGTCGTAGGCGGGATTGGAATACTCGATGGTTATTCCATCGTAGGTTATGGCGATGATCTTGGCGGTGAATTTATTCTGGACTGGAACCGCAGGTTCATTCCGCTGCCACGCGCCGTTGACCATCGACATGACGGAACTGGCAACGGGGGCGGGCGGCTGGGCCGGCTCCCACTCTACGATTTCGCCTATCCGAAAATCCTCTTTTTTGCAGATATCGAAGAACTGCATCATGTTGGTGACGGCGTCGGAGAGCATCTTGGCATAGTCACCGGCGGCCGCCTGGGAGTTGAGCGAGACGCCGATGGGGACGTCCATGTCATCGCCCGCCCTGCCTGTCGGGGAGCGGATGACCTTGACGACCTTGTTGGCGTCGGCGTAGGCGCCGATGTCGTAGAGGGGGACGTGGCGGGTGGCCCAGGGTGTGAAGAGGTTGGAATAGTAGTCAAGCGATTTTGTTTTGATGTCCTTGATCACGTAGAATTTCTGCACTGCCTTTCCGGGATTGCGGTAGTCCTTCATCACGTGGAGGTTGAACGCCCTGATCTTCCGCCAGACGGCGAGCGCCACGAAGATGCCGATTATGCAAAGACCTATTATGAGGAGAATCCAGATCGCCAAAGTTGTCGTGTCCATTCAAATCACATATAGTATAATAATAGTATGGTCACTTCCTTCCGCCGATGAGCGGGAGAGTGAGGCCCTGGTCCTGCAGCGGGGCCTGGTTCTGGGTGTAGTTCGCGCTGGTGGTCTCGCGGCCGAAGGAGAGCAGCTTGCCCTCGCGGAGGGCGGTGAGGTAGAGATAGAGGGAGCGCATGGTGGAATCGAACTCGCCTTCTATCATCGAGAACTTTTCGTCGGAGCAGCCATAGACGGAACTGTTGGCGATGATGTGCGCCCAGATGGATAGCGACGTGTCGGCGGCAATCTTGGCGCACTCGAAGTTCTGGACGATGTTGCCCATCGCGGTGTGCGCATTGTAGAACTTGTCGAGGTTACGGAGGACGTACTTGGCTCCGGCGTCGTTGACGATCTGGACGGATGGGTCCGGCTCGGTGACAAACTCGCGCCAGTCAGGCTCGAGTGGCTTGCCAGTGGTGTAGTCGGTTTTGTTTTCGTTGAAATTGATCCACTTGATTGTGCGGCCGGTGAGGGCATTGTAGGTGTCCTCCTTGAACCTGCGGAAGTCGATCACGGTCTTGAAGCCGTCCGAGCTGGTCATGTACTGCGAAACGTCCACCATATCAATCACACATCATTGGCTGGGCCGGTGGGGCTATCGAGATAATCAGGTGCCTCCCTGCTCACAGCCACACGAGGAACTACCACTTTAGTTTTTGGTATATAAATAGTGTTAGAATCGGGTAATGGAGTATTTGTGTGCGTATTTAATAGCGACGTATCTATATGTTGTTTAATGCACAGACTTGTCAGGACATTAATAAACGCATTGTGCGCGGCGACCTTCAGCTCAGCCTTCCGTATCTTGCCTGGAGACTTCTCTGTTCCTACGAGACTATGGTATAATGCGAATTCAATATCGGTCATGGGAATTGTGTAGTTATGGACATCAGAAAAAGAACCCATGATTTTTCTTTAGCGGGCGATAGATATTTAAATACATGACATCGAGCGCACATTGTCGAGCGGCGTCAAAGCGCCGAACAAGAGGAAAAAGTTCGTTGGAGCTATCGTGTTCTTTGCGGCGCACAACCAAAGTTGTGATTGTATATGGGAGGATAGGTTTATAAAGCTATTCCACCAGCCTGATCTCGTAGTCGGATCGCATGCGCTCGAGCTTGGGTATCCTGCGCATGAAGGCGTCGGCCTCACTCTTGGTAAAGAGCTTGGGGGTGCGGTAGGTGGCGATGAGATAGCAGAGCCGGTACCACGCCACTCCGGGTATCACGCAGTGGAGCGCCTGCTCGCCCACGGAGGCGGTGGACTCGGTGGCGTACATGATGGGATGCCGGTGACACGAGGTGAAGGTCGCCTTGCGGGTTATGTGGTAGAGCTTACTCATGCAATCGCCAGCGGAACGGGTTCCAGAATAACAGCAGGAGGAAAATAATCAGGAGGAATATTATTATACCCGTGATGATTTTTACGATGGTCATGGTTTCACGCAGCGGTGGCAGATCGCATCGAGGAAGGCGACGGCATGGGGACCGCGCCCACCAGTGGGGCTGGGGCGGTCGGGAAACTTCCGCCCGCAGTCCACGCACTGGTAGCCGCCCTGATATTCGCGGAATCCATGGATTGTCATTTATTCACCATTTGAATCGTTTTCTCAGCCGCGAGCGGATGGTGGCGGCGGAGACCCCGTACATCTCGCCAAGTGCGGAAAGGCAGTAGGTTTCGGAGTGTTTGAGCCGGCAGGTGGCAAAGTGGCGGTAGAGCGTGGGAGTGGGGATGGGGGAGCGGGGGCCGTAGGGGGCGCGTGGCTGCACAAAAAGGGGTGTTTTAGGTGGGTTCGGTGGGTGGGGCATCATATAACCTGCAGTAGTGGCTGAATGGGGTAGAATGGACAAATACATAAGCTAGACGAGTTCGATAAAAATTATAGTAATGGACTGAAGGGACTGATTGGACAGTAATATTTTTGTCGATATGAATGGACTGAAAGGACAGAATGGACTTGGAGTCTGGCGAAAAATTGGCCATACTTAGGGACTGAGGGACTTAGTATTATAGGATAAGTCCCTCCAGTCCCTAAGGCTGAAAGTGGGGGTTGTCTGTAAGTGATTTCATCCATTTTTATCGAACTCGTCTAGCTTCTTGTTTTTGGGTAGTTTATACACGCCACGCTTGACTTTTGTGAGTTCCTTGGTTTCATCGCGCAGCTTCGCTATGCCCCGTCCGCACGTTTTCTGCTCATACCCCTGCTGCTTCATGGCCTTCTCGATCTCCTCGGTCCTAATCTCCGAGTTTGGGGCATTCTCCGCCATCCATGCTAGGATGGCTGTGGCGCATTCATCTGCATTAGTAAGGGCTACTTCGGGTGTTCCTAGGAAACTCAAATTCATGATTGTATCTTCCTCATTTGCAGCGGCTTCAATGACCATTGGTTCTGGGGTTTTGCTTGTCCTAGTTTTGAGGAAACTCAATACAATCCTGTTCAATGTGCCTTTCTGGCGCTTCAAACCCAATACCACATCCATAACATTCACCAAGTCTGATGATCCTCGAAGTTCATCAATATCTTCGTTCCCACCATTCTGTGGATTGCCTTTGCGGTTGTGGTGTGCGAATAGAATAGTCACATTGAAGTTTTTAACGAGTTGTGTTATTTTATCAAAAAACGCCGCGACCTCTCCTGCATCATCTTCATCAACTCCCACAACTCGTCTATAAGCGTCGATGATTATTAAACGAATATCTGTGTGTTCATTCAAGTACGCAGTAACTGCATTATACCATCCTTCATTACCATAATCATCAAGTTTTACTCCGAGTCTATCAGTATAATAAAAGTTAGGTGTTGCAGTATGTGTTCTATCTAGCATTGCTATCCTGCGCTGTATTTCATCGGCACCATTCTCTTCATCTATATATAGCACTCCCGATTGCTTTACCGGCAATCCAAAGTATGGTTGACCTCGTGCTATTGATAGCGCCAGTTGCAACATGATCCAAGTTTTATAGCTTCCTGTCTTTGCGCTGAGTATGGCCAACTGTCCCTCCGCTAGAAGGCCCTGCGCAATCCAGGCATCGACTCTTGGGGGGCGTTGTATGAGTTCATCGAATGTCATAGGCAAGAACACTTTGCCAGTCTTCGATAATAATTTCTTAGGTTCGCGTAGCGGGTCTTTTCTTGGAAATTTATTATTATAAAAAATGATGAATCCATCCGGCTTTGTGTCCACTCGGATATGATCAATCTTACGTGCAAGGATGAGTTCGGATAGCTTATTGGCCAGAGCGCCAGATGGCACTGTCAAGTCAGCGGAGGCAAGCAACTGATTAAGCATCTCTTCTACGTCGCTCATATTCCGGCCCCTTTCAAAGACGCTATTTCAGAAATAGAGATATACTCAGTCTTCTTGTCATCCATCTCCAGCTTTATGAAAGCGTCGCTCACTTCCAATAACAATCCATGCCGAGAGTAATTATCCTTTTTGACGAGGTAAATCGGTTTGCCAACAAGTTCCTCAAACATCCAATCAAACTCAGAATAGCTTGGAATGGCAAAGTATTAAAATCCTGCTATTCTGTCCTACACCCTACTATTATAAATATCTATACGTAGTAATAGATAATCGTGGTAATGTGCCAACGATAACGATTGAATTGGATGAAGACGTGAACAGGCTCGTAGAGATATATCAGGCGTCCAAGAAACTTCCGACCAAACAGTTAGCAATGAACGGAATAATAAAGGATGCGAAAGATGCGATAATAAAAGGTGTCAAAGTATGATCTGCCCCCGCCACCACTTCAAGATGGTTTATATCTCCTGGCTCAACAGCAACTACTGTTTCTTCTGTCACTGGGAAGTCATGAACAACCCCCATCACCTTAATGCCCTGAGGCCGAGGCCTCCTGCTGATAACCTTTCGGTTCAATCATAGTTGATAAAATGACAACCTACGAAATCCCCTACGAGACCATAACCCCCCAACAGCTCCGTGTCTTCAACTCCGGCGTTTGCGACGGCGATAAGCAGTGCGTGATCATAGACAATTCAAGTGACGATATATGGTAATGATTTGCGCTCTTCCTCGTTCAGTGCTGGACTTAGACCCTCCAACACTCCAACCATCCTGCCCCGCTGGCTTCTATACCGCGGGGCTTTACGCTCAACTAAGTTGAGGTGTCAACTATGACAACAAACGAAACAAACCCAAACCAACAGAAATTTGAATACAACGGAGTCGAGATACCCATGACTGATCTCGAGAAGGACATAGCGGCAGCCGACCTTGAGGCCAAAAAGTCTTCGAGGTTCAGGCAGATTGCAGACGGCAAGTACGCAAGCCTGACGTTCACGGGCAGGATATTCAAGAGAGTGTCCACCGGAACCGATGAAACGGGAACGCCATACAGTAGCAACAAGATAGACTTCGAGCTGACCGAACTCGTCACCGAAGGGTCCGCCGCGGGCAAAAACAAGTTCTTCAGCATAGGAGAGAAGAACAAAGTAGCCAAAGAGATAATGGCCAACATACGCAACGGAATAAAGACGATGCAGATTGCCCGCAAAGGCCAAAATAAGGCCACCAAGTACATCATCAGTGTACCGGAGTGATCTCATGCCCCGAACGCCCCGCGCCGAGCAGAGCGATTACGATGATGCCCAGCGGGGCATCGAGCATGATTCGAGCTGTGATTGACATGCCCACCCCACCCTGCGCACTCACCCCCTGCCCCCACCCCGCCACCCGTTCCCTCTACAACCACTTCCTCTGCCAGAACCACTACTACACTTATCATGGTCTGCCCAGGCAACTCAATCGCCGCATCGCCGAGCGCGAGTGGTACATAGCCCACGGCAAGGCGCCCGTCTTCGGGCGCGGGTATGTGGTGAGAGGATGAGGGATTTCATGCCATACAAAACTTCTTACTGCGCCATGGGCGAACACCAGCTCTGCCACGATGCCTTCTGCGTCTGCCCCTGCCACAACATCCCGCAGGCTAAGATGGATAAAAAAGGATGATGGACATGGACAATAAAAAAACCAAGATTGAAATAAAGACAAGGGAGGGGGGAACTCTGCTCTTCGCATTTGAGACCGAAGACAACACAATAAAGAAGACGCTTGAAGAGGCAGTAAGGCGATGGGCTAACCTGCAATGGGCTAACCTGCTAGGGGCTTACCTGCAAGGGGCTGACCTGCAAGGGGCTGACCTGCAAGGGGCTGACCTGCAATGGGCTGACCTGCGATGGGCTAACCTGCTAGGGGCTAAGATGGATAAAAAAGGATGATGAACATGGCAACAAAAACGCAAAAGAAATACAAGCTGTTGAAGAACGACACAAAAACGGGCTGGAATGGCAAAACGCTGTTCAGGATAGAAGCTCTGATAGACTTCTCGATATTCCATAAAGGCGAGAAGGGGGGCTATATAGAAAAGGAGGCTAACCTCTCGCACGATGATAAATCTTGGGTATCCGGCGACGCTTGGGTATTCGGCGACGCTCAGGTATTCGGCAACGCTCGGGTATCCGGCAACGCTCGGGTATCCGGCAACGCTCGGGTATTCGGCAACGCTCAGGTATTCGGCATCGCTCGGGTATTCGGCAACGCTCGGGTATTCGGCAACGCT
>JACTVF010000287.1 GCA_019695435.1 Methanoregulaceae archaeon
AGCAGCCTCGAGGGGAGCAGCGACGAAGCCGACCCCGACAGCCGCGCCCGAGAGCAGACCGAAACTCCCAGCCGAGTACACCTCAGACTGCGAAGGCAACGGGATGTAGGTGCTCTTGCCCGTGGTAATCAAACTGTAAGCCTCCCTCGGCGCGAGGCTGAGGAAGAAGCCCCCGTACCCTGCGGCGTTGACTATGTCGTTGAGCACCGAGCCTCCAGGGCCCGATATGGAGATGCCCGAGGAGGGAGTCTGCTGCTTCTGCAAAGCGATAAGCTGGTTCGGTGTCGTGCTGTACTGCGGCCCGATTATGGCCCCCTGGTTGTAGAGGGTGTTCTGAAGAGAGAGCACCGCGCCCCTGTTGGTCGGGACCGAGTTGGCAAGGTCTGCCCTCTGCTGGAAGTTGAGCTCTGAGGCGTACTCCTGAGGGCTGGTGCTGTATTGTGGTCCGACAGTGGCGCCCTGATTGTAGAGCGTGTTCTGGATGGAGCGCACAGCGCCCGTGGCCGGGATGTAGTTCACCGTCTCGGTCGCGTTGGCCGCCGCGAGGTCGGAGCTGAACTGCGTAGAGGAGACCACCTTGCCGTACTCCGCGTAGATCGCCACGCCAGAGGGGGTCGAAATCTTCAGGAAGGGCTCGCTCGAGTTGGCGTTTAGCGTCTGGGAGACCTGAGAGGCCGTCGACTGGGGCTTGACCAGCGGAGCCGAGGGCGAAGTGTTGAACCTCTCCGCGGGGTTGACGTATACAGGGGTGCTGGTAGATGAGACAGCCGTGGGAGACGAGTAGACCGAGGTTGGCGAATATCCGGGAGAAGTCACTGAGGAGGAGGTCGATGTGGGAGAAACTGCGTTCGTGCTCAATGAAGGTACCTTCCTTCGATTGTGGTACGCATTTCTCCTGGTCGCTTCTCTGAGAAGTAGACGGACGGGATTTCTATTTAAGTTTATGGCGAAGGAGCACACAGGCGGCAAGGGCAGGCGTGAAGGCCGCCAATACGAACGCATTGGTGAACCAATAGGGCGACGAGTCGGTGAAGTGGACGAAGAGGTCCCCCCGGTCGAAGAAGAGCACGATGAAGCCCAGCTCCACCATGAGAGACATTGAGACCGCCAGGGCATCCAGCAGCCGGGGCCCCTCCGAGAGGAGGTACACGCAGCAGAAGACGACCACGAGGGCGCCCATGCAGAGGTAGTCGATGAGCCGGGACATACTCGGGAGCCATTTCATCGAGATCGTGGCGTCCCTCAGCCAGATGGCGACCCCGTTCAGCCCGTTCTCCCCGTAGAAGGCGTCGAGGACGGGATTGTACGTTATCACCCAGACGAAGGCACCCTGGAGGAAGGCGACCGCCCCGACGAGGACGAGCTTAAGCGCGGTCCCTGTCAAGCTCCTCACGCACTATCCTGCGTATCTGGTCGAACAGGGGGCCGTTGGCGAGCCTGATGTCCGTGGGGTTCTGGTACTTCCTGTGCAGGTAGCCCAGCAGGGTCGAACCTATCGTGCCTACGGCCACCGCAAGGACGACATACTGCAGGATGTCCGGGAAGGCGGAACGGACCTGAGAGATGTCCGCATAGGTCACGGTAGCGAACGTGGTGAAGCTGAGCGCGACGGAGGCATAGATCAGCCCAAACCTGCAATCCATCCACCGCTCCCTGACCCAGTCGAACCACCTCGTCATGTATGGCTCCCTATGACCATCCTTGATACCTTGGCATAGTAGACCTTCGAGCCTCCCGCTGGGCACATGGAGCAGACCACCGAGCCGCAGACCAGGCCATGAGACGCGCTCGGATGGGCGCACCCGTATGAGAACAGCCCTGGCATGATCCTCTGGACCGTCGGGAGCGCCAGCTGTTGCGGCTGCGAGCCGTTGAGAAGCAGCAGGACATAGCCCTTCAGCCCCTCGAGCGCCTCTTTGAGGAAGTTCGTCTCTATCATCTCATCGCCTGCGAGAGCTGATACTTCAGGCCGCCGAGTCGCCCCTTGAGGCTCCGGTTGTGGTTGTGCCTTATCATCCTCCTGTGAAGGTGCATCGGGCCGAACTGCGCTATCATAGGTTCTTCAATCATCCTATCGACGCCGAAATGTTTGCCCTCCTTGTACCATGTCGAAGAGGGTATCTTTTCCTGCACCAGTCTTGAGAACTTCACGAAGCCGAGCGAGTAGGGGAAGCGGTCGGTCCAGAGGGACATCGGCGTGTAGAAGTAGAAGCTGACGGGATGGGGGAAGCAGCAGTAGGCGTGTCTACACTCGACCAGCTCCTTCAGGTCGGCCATCGTGGGCACCTTGTCGTCCTCCCAGACTATGAGGTCGTCTTTGCCCCAGAACTCCTTCAGGAGGTCGGCGTAGTCCATAGGGCGGTTGATGTTCCTGCTGACTATGTCATATCCCGCATCCCTCGCTTTGGCTACGGTCCTCCATGTCTCCAGCTTGTCCCCGGTCCTTCCGCTGCTCCAGGGATGCAGGATTATCATGCTTTCACCGTCGCCACGAAGATCCTCTGCGGGAACCTCTCTTCACCCCGCCAATAGCTCTGATTCCGGAGCTGGGTCTGCGTGACCGTCTTCGCGCCGAGCGCTCCGTAGATGTCCATGTAGGGATGGTTGAAGTTGTGCGGCTCAAGCGGGATGGGGCTCGCCTCCCAGTAGTCAAGGTTGACCACGTATCCTTTGCTCATCGAGCCCATCTTAGCCATGAAGTCCTTTATGGTCACAGGAGGGATGTGCATCAGGACCTCGCAGGCGAAGACCACGTCATAGGTGTAGGGAGCCGGGTCGTACTCCATGAAGTCGCCCTCGTAGAAATCCACGTCCATCTTCGCGTTCAGCTTCGCGTTCTGAAGCCTCTCGGCAGAGAGGTCGATTGCGTCATACCGCTTTATGGACTGGATGTCTGAGATCAATCGGGTCATCCTGCCCCACCCGCAGCCGACCTCGAAGACGCTCTGAGGATTGAGGGATTGAATCACCGCGGGAAGGAGGAGCTCCTGCGCCTCTATGTTCCGCTTCGTCTTGCCCCTGCCTTTCGGGTGCCGCGGGTCCATGATTCCCGGCTCCCGCTTCCCGACCGCCCTCCAGTAGCTGTTAGGCTCGTAGGTCATCGCCAGTTCGCCATCACGCAGAAACCCATCATCGGATTCGGTTCCGTCAACTCCCTGAACCCCATCCCGGCGAAGCGGTCCCGGACGTACCAGTTGTGGACCTCGACCGAGCAGGAGCCTATCTTGTCCGGGGCCTCGAGGAGCTGCATCTCATAGCCCTCGATGTCGCACTTTGTGAAGTCCCTCTCGATGTCAAGGTCTGAGACGCGGAACTCCCTTGCTGCGATCTCCAGGTTCCATCCGAACTTCTCTCTGTTATGCTGGAGCATCTTCACCCTCACAGGGTCCCGCTCTATGGCTATCACCTTGGCAGCCCCATTGTCGAAGAACAGTTTCGCCGTACCCCCGCAGCAGGCCCCGATGTCGAGGACAGTCTTGCCCTTCAGGCCGCCGGTCGGGATGTAGGTCTGCCTCCACAGAGGATATTCCCTCACCATGCCGTCGAAGTCGGTCCAGTCCAACTCCATCCCGAGGCGCTTGACCCTGACATAGGCCCCTAGATGATACGCGTAGAACAGCGACAGCAGGCCCCTGTCGAAGAGGTTCTTTACCGTGACCGTCTTCAGGCTCATTCCTTCAGCAGCCTCCTCTTGATGGGCTCCAGGCGTTCAGTCAGCTTCATTATGGTCTCAGGGGAGGTCTTCGACATTATGGCGATGGCTATCACAGTCGCGGGGACCTTCCGGCCATAGAAATACATCGACTCGTCGTCGGGCGCGAGCTCCCTGCCTTT
>JACTVF010000288.1 GCA_019695435.1 Methanoregulaceae archaeon
GATATGGACCGTGACCAGTTTTTTCGTGGTCTCTTCGACCTCTTGGAAAAGTTTCTTGATACTGGTGGTTTTCCCCGAACCGGGCAGGCCCTTGCAGATCGTATTGAGCGGCCGGCCGCCCCGGAGCCCGGGCCGGATCTGGAACGCGAGTTCCTGCATCTGCGTATCGCGGAACTCGAACTGCTCGGGAAGATAATCGATCTCGAACACTTCGGCGTCGCGGAAGAGCGACTCGTCCCACATCAGCAGGTTCTTCTTCATCGTATAGTACACCATCTACGTTACAATTGATAACAGCTCTGATGGAAGAATTGCAGGTCATCGGGCTTAAGACCTGCCAGAAATCTTTACTAAAAACGGTATTGTATCCTTTTCAGGAGGGACAAGGGTATCCGAACGCTCCGTCACGCCAGACATATATCCCCATAAATGAAACGGATGTGCAGGATGCGGCAGATGATGAAAGTTACCCCCACTGAAACGGTGATGATGCAGGGGACTGATGCCGCATCATTCCTGTAAACATCAATTGAATAAAAATGACAGGAAATCGGTCGCCTCTTTTGTCCCGAACATTCCCGACCGTGCTTCTTTCTCGGAGAACTGCGTGAGATTATCCGTACCCTTCCCCGTCACGACGAACGGCACCGGCTCGCGGGAATGCGTCTTGATCCGGATCGGCGTCGGGTGATCGGGCAGGAGAGCGACAATTCCGTTAAACTTTTCCCGTATTGCACCCACCACGCGGTCCACGTTCTCGATCGCCCGCACCTTCTCCTCGATACTCCCTAAGTGCCCGGCCTCATCCGGAGCCTCAATGTGGACGTAGACAAAGTCGAGGTGCCGGATCGCATCGAGGGCATACTGTGCCTTTGCCATGTAATCCGTGTCGAAATATCCCGTAGCGCCGGGGACTTTGATAATTTCCATCCCTGCATAACAGGCGATGCCGTTTAAGAGATCCACCGCAGAGATCATTCCACCCTTACGGTGGTATTTTTCAGAGAATGAGGGGAATGCCGGGCGCCGGCCCCCGCTCCACGGCCAGATCTGCGTGGCCGGCGGTTTCCCGGCTTTTATCCGCGCCACATTCACCGGATGATCGCAGAAAACCTCGCGGCTCTTTGCCATGCAGGAAAGGAGGAGTGCCGCATCCCCGTTCCGGGGCAGATACTCCGCGATGGGCTGACCCACGATATCATGGGGCGCTGTCGAATCCGCCGCCGACCCGTGCGGGACAACAAGGAGATTGCGGTAGCTGACCCCGGCCTTTACGGTGACCGCGGGCACATGGGGGGCAAGCGAGGCAAAGAGCGCCGCTCCTTCGGCGCTCGTAATGTGGCTTGCCGAAAAATCCGCCATGACCTCGTCTTTTACCGTCACGATATTGCACCGGTACGCAACATCGGAGGGGGCAAGGTCGATTCCCATGCTCATCGCCTCGAGAGGACCTCGTCCCGTGTAGTACTTCTCGGGAGCATATCCGAGGATGGACATATTTGCGATGTCGCTCCCTGGCTCGAATCCGTCAGGAATCGTGCGCAGCATGCCGCATGCACCTTCCCGCGCCATCCGGTCCATATTCGGGGTCTGTGCACATTCGAGAGGGGTCTTTCCTCCCAGCTGCGGGATCGGCTCGTCCGCCATGCCATCCCCGAGAATGAGAATACATTTCATGGTATCGTATCCAAAAAACCCTTATGCGTCGTCAAGCATCGCCCGGACGGCGATCCGCACGCTTTCCCGTGAACCGACCTGAGGTTTCCAGCGCAGCGCCTTGATTTTATCAATCGCAAGTTGCATCTTCGGGACGTCCCCGACCCACCCGCGCTCGCCGCCGGTGAACCTGAACTTTGTATCGGGGAGGTGCATCTCCTCTGTCACAATCTCCGCGATGCTCTTTACATCGATCCAGTCCTCGGATCCGATATTGAACGTATTGACCCTGCCCCGAGCATGCCCGACGGCAAAGAGCATGGCCCCCACGCACTCGTGCACTTCGAGGTAGGATTTTATCTGTTTCCCGTCGCCAAGGATCTCCAGTTCGGCAGGATTCTTTTCAAGTTTATGGATAAAATCGGTGATCACACCGTGACCGCTCCGGGAACCGATGATATTGGCAAACCGGAATGTCCACGCGCTCATACCAAACGAGTGGCAGTACGCGGAGATCAGCGCCTCGCAGGCAAGTTTGCTCGCTCCGTAGACAGAAATCGGTTCGAGCGGCGTATAACTCTCGGGTGTTGGAATAACGGAGGCATCGCCATAAACTGTTGATGTCGAGGTGAACACCATCTCGGGAATGTTCCAGTGGCGCATCGCTTCTAAGACCCGGTATGTCGCCATGATATTGTTCTGCATTGTCGGATCAGGATTTACTGCGCTCTGGCGGACATCCGGGTCTGCAGCAAGATGAAAGAGCCGGTCAGCGCCGTTTATGGCTTCCTGCCACCCGTCGCTGAGCAGGTCGGCCTGCACGAACCGGATATCGCATGAATCGATGTGCCGGGCAATCGTATCCCGGTGACCGGCACAGAGCGAGTCAATAACCACGACCTCGTTACCCTGAGCAACGAGAGTATCAACCAGATGTGAGCCGATGAACCCGGCACCACCCGTTACGACATCGAACATCAATACCTATTATGTAACCAATGCTATAGGATTACTGCTATGTTCATCGGGATAGACCACGGCACCACCGCCATGCGGTTTGCATCTGATACGGGTCAGTTCAAGCTGACGCGCGAGGAAGCGACTGGATTTACTGCCGCTGACCTTGGTCGACTCTCTCCACCCGACGAGATCGAAGGTATCGCACTCTGCTATTCGATGGGTGACAACTTTTCAAAGATCACTGATATAAAAAAGATAAAAAACCGGGGCATTGTCAGCCGCGAAGGTGCTGGCAAGCACATCGGCGGAGGTACCAGGGTCTTTGATGAGATCAAAGAAAGCGGGATACCCACGGTTGTGATCCCCGGCCTGCACCGGGGTTCACCGACCGATCCACGGTTCAAGGCCTACTCCCACCAGTCCAGCCCCGAGAAGATCGGGATCGCTTATGCCGTCTGCCACGATCTCGGGGATGACGTCGTGGTCTCGGACGCGAGTTCCAACACGGTCACCCTTCTCGTCACTGCAGGAAAACTGGTCGGCGCCTTTGACGCCTGCATCTTTGCACCGGGGACCCGTCACGGTGCGCTCGATGTCAACGCTATCCGCATGATTGACGCGGGGGAGTGCACCGCAAACGAGGCCTTCCAGCGGGCCGGGGTGGATTATACCCTGCCTGACGAAAACAACCTCCGCATACGGACGGTGGCCATGTTCTCGGCCATGGAGTGCGCCGCGCTCCTGCTCTTAAACTCACGCGCGCGGGTCGCGCTTGCCGGCTCGCTTGCGCCCCATATCGCACCTGATGTCGAATCGCTTCTGGGCCTGGATGTGACCGTTTATGACGAATGGTGCGCATCTCGCGGGCTGGCAGACATTGCCCGCGACGTTTTTTCAGGCTCTCCGGATATCCTCGGAATTGATGTAGATCTCTAGATTTATATCGATTTATCATGTAAGATTATTAGGAGATTTTTCCTTTGAGAGAACTACGCATCCACGGCAGGGGCGGCCAAGGATCGGTCACCGCTGCGGAACTGATTGCTGTTGCTGCATTTGAAGGGGGCGTTTTTTCACAGGCGTTTCCGGCATTTGGTGTCGAGCGGCGCGGCGCTCCGGTCCAAGCATTCGTACGGTTTGACGACCGGAAAATCCGGCTCCGCAGCCAAGTCTACGAGCCGGACTATATCATTGTCCAGGACAGCACGCTCA
>JACTVF010000289.1 GCA_019695435.1 Methanoregulaceae archaeon
ACGCCATACCGGGATGATATTATCTCGGCAAAAGTCCAGTACTCCGACGTGCTCTGCATTGAATATGCCCTCAGGAAAAATTTCACCCGCACGTTCCGGAAAATCCTGAAGTTCGTCAAGGACAGCGAAGCGGAACGATACATCAGGATCTTCCTGCACCGGTGGGATGTCCAGAACATCACGACAATCCTCCGGGGAAAAAACATACACGTTACCAATGAGGAGATCCTCGACTGCCTGGTGCCCGCCGGGGAACTGGATGAGGCGACCCTCACCGAGCTGATCAAACAACCCGACGTGCGGGCAGTAATCGACATGCTTGCCACGTGGGAGATCGTGTATGCACGCCCCCTGACTGAACACTACAAGGAGTTCGCTGACTCCGGGGATCTTGCGATCCTTGAATGCGCACTGGACCGGTATTATTATGAGAATGCCCTTGAGACTGTCAGAACCCGGTCCTACAACAATGCACTCATCCGCGATATCCTCGGGACGGAGATCGATGTGGTGAACATCAAGACGATCCTGCGGATGATCCGGGATCATGTCAAGGAAGACGTTGTGCTTGATTTCCTGATCGAAGGTGGAAAGGAACTTAATGTAAAGGATCTGGAGCACCTCGTAACCCTGCACACGGTAAACGAGGCAGTCCGGGCGCTGGAACAGACCCCATACCGGTTCCTTGCGGATATTCCTGAGACTGTTGTCATGGGGAAGATCTCCGTTCTCGAAAAGCAGCTCGAGAAGTACCTGATCAGAAAAGGCGTGGATGCCTTTTTTTCGGACCCCCTGAGCGTTGCCTCGGTGATCGGGTACTTCTGGGCAAAGTACAATGAGATCACCAATATCCGGATCATCTCGCGGTGCAAAACAGCGGATTTTCCGCTTGACCAGCTCAAGGAGGAACTGATATATGTATAAGTTCGTGGTCGTGACCGACAGTGACCGGGCATCGGGGTTCCGGCTCGCGGGGGTCGAGGTGCTGGAAGCGGGAAACCTGGAGGAGGCAAAAAAAGTGATTCCCCCGCTGCTGTATAAGGATGATATCGGAATTGTCGCGGTGAACGAGGAGTACATGCTCTCCCTTGATGAGAAGCTGATGACCCGTATCGAACGGCTGGCCCGCCCGCTTATCATCCCCATTCCCTCAAAATCCAAAGAGGTTGACCGGCAGTCCTATATTGAACGACTCTTAAGAAAAGCGATCGGATACAACATCGTCCTGAGGAGGTGAAGGTATGATCCAGGGAACCATTTCGAGGATCTCCGGTCCCGTTATCACCGCCCGCGGTATGAAAGGGGCGAGGATGTATGACGTGGTGAAAGTCGGAGAAGAGGCACTCCGGGGGGAGATCATCCGGCTGGAGGGTGATGAGGCGGTAATCCAGGTCTACGAGGACACAACCGGTCTCACCATAGGTGAGAACGTTGAGGATACGGAGACCCCCCTTTCGGTCGAGCTCGGGCCTGGCCTCCTCTCCTCCATCTATGATGGCGTGCAGCGCCCGCTGCCGGTGCTCCTCGCGAAATGCGGGGATTTTATCGCCCGCGGAATCTCCGCCCCGGGGCTTGAACGGGAGAGAAAATGGGAGTTTTCGCCCTCAGTAAAAGAAGGCGACAAGGTGAGCGGCGGTGACGTGATCGGGACTGTACAGGAGTTCCATTTCGAGCACCGGATCCTCGTCCCTTCACGAGTCTCTGGTACGGTAACGGAAATCCGAAGCGGCTCGTTCACTGTAGAAGAGACCGTCTGCGTCCTTGACAATGGCACCCGGCTGCCCATGATGCAGGTTTGGCCGGTCAGGATCCCCCGGCCGATCCGGAAAAAGCTCGACCCGGTCCTTCCCCTTGTCACCGGGCAGCGGGTATTCGATTGCATCTTCCCGGTCACCAAAGGCGGGACGGCGATGATCCCGGGCGGCTTCGGGACCGGCAAGACCGTTTCCGAGCAGACCCTTGCCAAGTGGTCGGATACGCAGATTGTCGTGTATATCGGCTGCGGCGAGCGGGGCAACGAAATGACGGACGTGCTTACTGAGTTTCCCGAGCTGGTTGACCCGCGGACCAATCTCCCGCTGATCGAACGGACCATCCTGATCGCGAACACCTCCAATATGCCGGTGGCTGCAAGGGAGGCCTCGATTTATACCGGCATCACCATTGCCGAGTACTTCCGTGACATGGGGTACGATGTTGCCCTGATGGCGGATTCGACCTCGCGGTGGGGTGAAGCGCTGCGGGAAGTGTCCGGGCGTCTCGAGGAGATGCCCGGCGAGGAGGGCTATCCCGCGTACCTTGCCACCCGGCTTTCCGCCTTTTACGAACGGGCGGGTAGGGTCGAGTGCGCATGTACCGGCGAGCGGATCGGGTCGGTGACAGTTGTTGGTGCCGTATCTCCCCCGGGCGGTGATTTCTCCGAACCGATCACCCAGAACACGCTCCGGGTGGTCGGGACCTTCTGGGGACTGGATACCAGTCTCGCGTACCGCCGGCATTTCCCCGCGGTGAACTGGATCAAGAGTTACTCGCTCTATCTCGACAGCATCGGGAACTGGTACGTGGAACATGTGGCAAAGGACTGGCGCGAGCTCCGGGAAAAAACCATGTACCTGCTCCAGAAAGAAGTCGAGCTGCAGGAAATTGTCCAGCTGGTCGGTCCGGACGCGCTGCCGGAGAGTGAAAAGGCGATTCTGGAAGTGACACGGATGATCCGGGAAGACTTCCTCCAGCAGAGTGCCTACAGCGACACGGACTCGTTCTGCCCCATGGAGAAACAGTACCTGATGCTCAAGGTGATCATGACCTATTATGCACAGATGAACGATGCGATGAACCGCGGCGTCACGCTCAAGCAGATCCAGGGCCTCCCGTTTAGGACAGGCATCGGGCGGATGAAGGATATCGGGAACATAGACGACCTCAAAAAGATGATCGGGGAGATCAGCACCGGGCTTACTGCCCTGGAGGTGGAGAAATGAAGCAGGCCCCCCTCGTCACCCGGGATTACCGGACGATCACGTATGTCTCTGGCCCCCTGATCTTTGTCAGCAACGTGAAAGGGGCATCGTTCGGGGAGATCGTCCGGATCTTCCTGAAAGATGGCGAGGAACGGACGGGGCAGGTCCTCGACATTTCGGAAGACCTTGCCGTGGTCCAGGTCTTCGAGGGTACCCGGGGGATTGATACCGAGGCGACAAAGGTCCGTTTTACCGGCGAGCCGGCGCGGATCAATGTCTCCATCGACATGCTCGGCAGGGTGTTTTCCGGTGTCGGCAAGGCCCGCGACGGCGGCCCGGAGATCATCCCGGATGCGATCCTCGATATCGCAGGGACTCCGATCAATCCCTCGGCCCGGGACAAACCGGCGGATTTCATCCAGACCGGCATGTCCACTATCGACGGACTGAACACGCTCGTCCGTGGCCAGAAACTGCCCATCTTCTCCGGCTCGGGGCTGCCGGCAAACAAGCTCGCCGCCCAGATCGCCCGGCAGGCAAAAGTCCTCGGGGAAGGGGAACAGTTTGCCGTGGTGTTCGTTGCCATGGGGATCACGCACAAGGAGGCCTCCTTTTTCATGCGTGACTTCGAGAGCACCGGGGCGTTGGAGCGTGTTGTTTTCTTCATGAACCTTGCCGATGATCCCACGGTCGAACGGCTGTCAGCACCCCGGTGCGGCCTGACCGTTGCGGAATACCTCGCGTTCACCCATAACCTCCACGTCCTCGTGATATTAACGGACATGATCAACTACTGCGAAGCGCTCCGTGAGATCTCGACGGCACGCGAAGAAGTGCCCGGGCGGCGGGGGTATCCCGGG
>JACTVF010000290.1 GCA_019695435.1 Methanoregulaceae archaeon
CCCCGGAAAAGTCGTGGAAGTCCGGGCGCTTGCCGACCAGCACACCCATTCCGGGTACTTTTCCGATCCGGCAGCACTCGTCCGGGCCGTCGAACCGCTCGATACCGACACGTCTGTCCTGGGCATCTATGTCACGCTCAACGAAGTGAACCCGGCGCTTCTCTCGCGGCGGGCCAACCGGATCAAGCAGAGGCTCTCGCGCAAGGACGCGACTACGGGCGACGCGGATATCCTGCGGAGATGCTGGCTTCCCATCGACATCGACCCGAAGCGCCCGAGCGGCGTATCGAGTACCAATGAGGAACACGGGCTTGCGCTCGCAAAAGCCAATGAGATTGCCGCATGGCTCGCCTCATTCGGGTTCCCTGAGCCGATCGCCGGGGACTCCGGGAACGGCGCCCACCTGCTCTACCGGATCGATCTCCCCAACGATGAACCGTCCACGGTACTTGTCAGAGGCTGCCTTGCGGCGCTCGACGCACTCTTCTCGGACGACCGGGTGAACGTGGATACGGCAAACTTCAACGCCTCCCGTATCTGGAAACTCTACGGCACGGTCTCACGCAAGGGTGACGATACCCCGGACCGCCCGCACCGGAGAAGCCGGATCATCGCGGCACCTGATACTCTAAAAATCGTGAGTCCCGGTATGCTCCGCGATCTCGCTGCACGGCTCCCGACAGAATCCGTTGCACAGGCGATCGCTCCAGTGGAAACAAAGGGGTATAAAAATATTTTCAATTTGCCGGATTGGCTCCATGAACACGGTATCGCGGTAAAATCCGAAAAGCCCTATGCAAACGGTTTTTTGTACGTGCTTGAAGTGTGCCCGTTCTCCACCGCTCACAAGGACGGGGCCTTTGCGATCCAGTTTGCGAACGGTGCCGTCTTTGCCGGGTGCAAGCATACCTCCTGCGGCGGCGGTACGCAGCGGTGGCAGGAACTCCGCGAGCGGTTCGAACCGGGACGGGCTGAGAAACGCCAAAAGTTTGAGAAGAAACAGACAGCGTGGAGGAAGGAGCGGGCAACAGCAAAAGCAGAACGCGACGGTAGATCTGACCCGGATCCGGCAAAGAACGCATTTTTACCCCCGCCACCCGGCCCGACGCCACCGGAAAACCCGTATCACCGGGCCCGGGCGCTCGACGTCCTCACCCACGGCGACCCGGTGGCCTACATGCTGGCCGCGTTCGCACAGGAGCATGTCGGCGACGAGATCCTCGCACGCTGCATGATCCTCTCGATGGCGTCGCAGGCAGTAAAGAACTCGGACGGGCTGCACGTCTCCGTGACCGGGGACTCCGGCAAGGGAAAGACCCACGCCTTCCGGAAGATGATGCGCCAGGTGCCGGAGGCGTACAAGGTGAAGGGCACCGTGAGCAACAAGGCCCTCTATTACATGAAGGACCTCCGGCCCCGCACGGTCCTGATGAGCGACGATACCGAGCTCTCGGACAGCATCCAGGAGATCCTGAAAGCCGCGACCTCGAATTTTCACGAACAGATTACCCATACGACCGTCACCAAGGATCTCGCTTCACGGGTCTGCACGATCCCCGAGCGGTGCGTCTGGTGGATCGCAAAGAAAGAAGGGACCGGCGACGACCAGGTACAAAACCGGATGCTCACCTGCTGGATCGACGAGTCCCCGGAGCAGGACGCGCGGGTGCTCGCCGCAAAACAGGCCCGGGAGGTGCTGGACCCGGACGTGGTTATCGAAGAATCCGAAGAGATCCTGACCTGCCGGGCCATCTGGGAGCACCTGCACGGGGAGATGGTCTGGGTGATCATCCCCTACTCACAAAGGATCCGGTTCCATGCAATCAATAACCGGCGCAACCCCGACATGCTCTACGACATGATCAAGAGCCATGCGGCCCTCTTTTTTATGCAGCGCAAAAAGAAGACGAGCGGGGACGGGACTTCCTGCGTGTACGCAGACGAGGCGGATTTTACAAGCGCAAACGAGGTCTTCACGCTCTTAAACGGCACGGCCGGCGGGCAGGAGACGAAGCTGACCCGGCGGGAGGCGGATCTTCTCGCAGCAATACGGGACGCAGACCAGCTCGAATACACCATACAGGACATCCAGAAACTCACCGGCGGATCGTACTCGGGTATTTACAAAACCCTCAAGGGATACGAAAGCAGGGGGAAAAATTACACCGGCCTCCTTGAAAAGTGCCCGGCGCTCTCGTTTACCGACCGGACGATCACGACGCTCGGAGAGGACGGGAACACGGTGCGCCGCCGGACCGAGGCGTACGCGTGGGACCGCGAGCTCTACCGGCAGTGGAATGGCGGCGGGGCGTGCTGGCTCGACCCCGGCCCGGATGCGGGAGACGACGGGGAGGGTGGCAGTGGCAGCGGATCGTTTGCTGCATTGCAGCAGGTTTCCTGCACGTTTGCCGCACGTGCAGCAAACAAAAACGGTGCTTCCTGCGTTCCCGGTTCCTGCACCGGAGAGTGTACTGATAATAATTCTGTACTCAGGAAAGGAAGTTTGCTGCAATCCGGGAAGTGTGGAGCAGCTCACAAACCGGATTTGAATGCAGAACAGTCACTGCATTTTGCAGCAAATGCAGCAAACAACGATCAAAACGTGACATGCTGCGGCGATTCAGCAAAAGAGAAATACTCCGCGACCGGTTCTGTTGCAGCATCTTCAGCAACCGTGCAGCAACATGCAGCACAAATGCACCCGCTCCGGAGCATCCGGGCCCGGGACTACAAGAAACTCGATATCCCGGAGCCTGCGACCCCGTGTTTTGTCTGCGGGAAGAAGGGTGCGTGGTTTGTGGAGAAATTCACGAAGGAACGACGGGCCCGGCCAAAGGATCAGCAGGACGCCCGGCGGTTGTGCCGGGCGTGTCACGCGGCAGCAGTAAAGGCGGGGCAGGAAGCGGCGGTTCCGCTGCCGGGGACGGTGGATGTTTCGCGGATGGAGCGGGTCAAGGCGGATCTGGGGAAGTGCCCGGTCTGCGGGGTGGCACGGGTGGAGTGGATCGATGAGGAGGCGGGGGTGATGCTGTGCGGAAGGTGTTATGCGAAGCTCCGGTAACCGGGAACAGGCGATTTCCCGGCCGATCCGGGGGTTTTTAAGGGGAGAATAATGCGGATACCGGCCGCAAAAAAACGAAAACCAGGACCGGTTCGTGAAATATTTACCATTGAATGCGTATAATAATCTGGTTGTAACAACGGAGATGCCCGTGAACATATTTGCCCTTCTTTCCCTTGTAAGCGGTGTCCTGATCTTATCACTGGGGATCTTTGTATTCGACCAGAACCGGAAAAGCCCCCAGCACATTATTTTTTTACTCCTGGGTGTATTTGCCTCATGGTGGGCATTTGCAGAGTCTATGATGCTTGGGGCAGAGAGCTTTGCAACGGCCGGTTTCTGGATGAAGGCGACTGCACTGTGGACCTTTGTCCCCCCGCTCGCGCTCAACTTCATCGTAGTTTTTACCCGGCCGGACTCCTTGAAAAAAGAGAAATGGATCTATCCGGCCCTCTATATACCGGCCCTGATATTCTCCTGGATTGAACTGTCGGGCAGCCTGATTACAACCGCCCCCATACAGGCATTCGGCGGATATGTCTTTGGGTACTCCCGGCAGACCATTTTCCCTCTCGTGGAGATCTCATGGGCGGTCATCCTCGCGATCATTGCAATGCTGCTCTGTGTACAATTTTATTTTGCCACAACCGATCACCGGAGAGAACAACAGGCAAAATATATCATGGCAGGGATCGGCGTTACCACAATCTTCGGCATTTTAACCCAGCAGATACTGCCCGGCCTCCAGTTCCCG
>JACTVF010000291.1 GCA_019695435.1 Methanoregulaceae archaeon
GCGTGGCCGGAGTTCCCCGAGCCGGACGAGGATGAGATGCCCGAGACGCTTCTCACCCCGGCGGACTTCCACAAAGCGTACGACGATGCCCGGCTGCTGTGGCGTCCGCAGATGATTCGCTTGCTGAAGGGCGGGCTTATCTTCTACAACGGCATTTTCCCCCTTGCCGAGGTGCTCCTGAACGTGTATACTTACTTAGTCAGGCAATGTGACGCGACAAAGACCCAAGACGGCAGCGGAACGAGCGCTTAAGTACAAGCGCTCGCACTTGGAGTTTCACCGCAGGCTGGGTCGAGAATGGCATGCTGCGCATCCCGAATGCCGCAGAAAGGCATCGCAAAGGTATCGGGAGGCACATCCGGAGCGAGCACATCGGTGCCGCTGTTCTGGAGGCGGCTCATGGACCGCTGCCGAGTGGCGAGAACTTCTTGACCGATACGGTCATCGCTGTCTGGCCTGTGGCCTTGGTGAGATTCAGCTTCGCTCTTTGAAGCGGAAGCTAGTGCCGGACCACGTAATTCCACTCGCGAGGGGAGGGCAAAGTGCTTGTCATCGGCGACGTCATCATCGGGCTCGGTATCGCAGCATTGGCGCTGCTGAACGTCTACCAGTACGGGCAGGTGCGTGAACAGCGGGCCGTCAACGAGGCCAACAGCCTGAAGCTGGCGAAGGCGGAGCTGGCCAACACGACCAACGCAACCATGCTGGCTGACATGAAGAAGCCGGTGCTCATTACCATGACGGAGCAACAGGTGATGGGGCTCGCGGGTATGCTTCAGAGCGGCCTCGAAGCGTTGCACGCGACCCCGATTATCGGCGGGAAGAAGCCAAACTAATGGCCTGCTGCGAGAAGTGTTGGACCGACGCCTACTGGCGCTGGCACTGCGACCCGGAGAAGACGCAGGCCGAGCATTACGCCGACCTGCTGCAGGAGCGCAAGGACGACCCGTGTACGGAGTACGAACAGCGACACGGCACGTGGATTAACAAGTTGCGCGAGAACCCGATGGGGGAAGAACCGAGTGTAACAGGGAGAGACGAAGGGGGTACGTCCTCGCCGTCTCTCCCGGTAAAGCAACCCGGCTTGTGGGGGCAATCATGATTCATGTCTGGACAACTTCTGGAGTCATTTACGTGCTCGACCTGTACTCGCCGGTAAAGCGCTGGCTGCGGGTTGTGCGCGGGGAGTTGAACGCGCGGGGCATCCTGCATGTCTTCCCGAAGCTGCGGAAGGGTGAACCGCTCAGTATTGAGGGCACGCTTTGGGCGCGTTCCACGGGGAAGCACATCGACTTCTGGATGACGACACACCCCATCGAGCGCATCGAGTGGATACCGACATCGGAATGCGGTGGTGTATGCGTCGAATAGACGGCTGGTCAATCGCGGGCTGGGTGCTTTTAGCAGTCGACGCTGTCTTGTTTATCGCTCTTATTGCTTTGGTTATGGTCACAGCGGCCTACGCTGGAGAGTGCCCGGCCCGGCAGCTGAAGCCCGGCGAAGCGCTCGACCATGAGTGCAGGCTGTTCCGCGTTGTGAAGGTCAACGGGGAGCGCTGGATTGAGCTACCGGAAGGCAACCCGCGCCGGACCGAGAAGATTGACTGCAGCAAAGCGGTCGTCGAGGAAGGCGTACGGATTTACCACGCGCGGAGCGTGGCGGCAGACTTTTATTGCGGAGGGGTGAAATGAGATTTTGGTTCGTGTTCCTTGGAGCATTGGCGGCACTTGTCGGAGCAGTATTCGCCTTTAACGAGCGGGCCACGGCGCAGAACAACCTGCAGCAGCATTTGGACACCGGGCGGGTGAAGGTCGAGACGGTGTGGCGCGAGGGAACAGACGCCGTCATCCTGATTGAGGACACCGAGACCGGCACGCGGTGCTACGCAGCCTACGGTAGCCTGAACTGCGTTCCACATCCCTAAGCGGTAGGCGGGGGCGTCGGCGGGTCGCCATGATTGCTAAAAGCACGGCCGGTTATACCGCCAATAATAGCCACGGTGAAGGCCACGTAAGATGAGTCCAGTCCGTGCAGCCAATGCACGACAGTTCCCACAATGAACATGAATACGCAAATGGGAAGGTGATAATCCTTACAATCGGTTAGTAGCTTATCCCACTTCATTTTTGTGCCGCCTCGTGTTTCCTCAGATATTCAGCGGCGGCGAGCAGAACAGCTACGCTGTCGTCAGCGTATCCGAGAAGTAGATTGTGCTTCTTGCACAGAAGTCCCCTTGGCTTACCTGTGACGTGATTGTGGTCGCCAGCCAAGCGTGCGCCAGTGCTGCATGGCTTTCCACAAATAGCGCAGCCACCGTTTTGTGCGATACTTATGGCTTCGTATAGTTCGGGAGTCCAGCCACTTGCTTTTAGCTGTTGCTTACGAGCGTTAGCCTTGTGTCCCGGCCATGCCCTATGACATGCCTTGCAAGTGTGAGATGTGTGCCGCTTGCCGTTGCGGATGGTCGTACCTACGATGGTATTTTCCGGAGTCATTTCGTGGAGATTCCGGCGACAGTGCGTGTGCTTTCGGTATTGCTTCATGTGTTGAATTCCTGCTTTTCGGCAAGGCGACGCCGAAGTAGACCAGCCACTATTGTACCACCGGCGCGGTCCCATTTGCAAAACTCGTCGGCGGCTTCCGCAAAGCGGCCTTGGTCAACGAGTGCCAGCAGCGTGGAGTGCTGGAAGTTCCCAGTGCCGCAGTTGAACACGAAGTCGACCAGCGCGTCGAATTCGCCCTGCGTCACCTCGGTGGTAACGTAGCGGTTTACTGTGGCCTCCGCCCAGCCAATGTCGCGCTGTAGCCAGCCGTCGGCCTGTGCTTGGGTGCAGGTATCGCCAAGCTGGACCCCGGCGGTATGGCCCCACGCAATTGTTGGAACGCCCTTACCATCAAGGTAGGCGACCAGCCTACATGACTCGAATTGCTCAGTGAGATGCAAGCCATTTTGAGAATACGTCATTTGCATAATTTACACTCCGTGCTTGTGATGCCGCGCTTGACGTGCCAACGCTGATGCGCGATGGTACCTGCCTGCCCGCTTGCAGACGCGGCTTGTCCACCCAGCGAGGCTATGCACCGACAGTTGGCTTTCTGCTTTTCAGAATGCTTACTGCCACCCTTGCGTCCTGCGGCGGCTTGATGTTCGGGCGTGAGAAATGAAGCGTGTCTGCCCTTCACTTTGGCTTTGAAATCAGAATTACTCCACATCCGCCTGCTGGCGGTCGAGCGCTTCTCGTTTGCGGCTGGAGATTGCTTACAGCCAGATGCTCCTTCACCGCCGTCCGTTAGATTCCGCAGGCATCCGGTGCCGTTATCGGCGCGCCCATAGTAAGCGATGAGTATCTTCTCCGCTTCGAAGGCACTTGCTTCATCCGGCCATTCTTGCGTTATAATCCTATTGTTGGAGCGAGGTCGCCGAGCGTTGGCGCGGTCGTGTTTGAATGCACGGACGCCTTGGCCTTTGCCGACATAGTAGGGCGTGCCGTCTTCTCGGAGCCAGAGATAGGTATAGAAGTTCATGGGGCTTACATTATACCACACTCCGTGTTACGACTGGACAATGTACCTCGGTAACTTGCGTCCGCCGGACGGCCACGGTACTATGCGGTCATGATGACAACGAAAACCAACCCGAACGCCACCGAAGAAACCGGTACCTGCAACCAAGTAATCGACGCGCTGGCCGCCGCCGGGGTTCACCAGGATACGGTTGGCAAAGACCGCAAGGGTAGCTTCACCGCCGTCCGTTAGATTCCGCAGGCATCCGGTGCCGTTATCGGCGCGCCCATA
>JACTVF010000292.1 GCA_019695435.1 Methanoregulaceae archaeon
CTCAACACTGTGAGTGCCACGACATGGGGCAACTACGGCACGTTGAGCGCGATCATCTCACAGGGTTCCAACATGTCACCAACTGTCCTTGCGGGATCGGGGCAGAACATAGGCACCACATCATCTGAAGTGTATGCCTTCGCTGGTCCGAACGCCGTCACCGCCGCCACAAACATCACGGGATATGCGGAGAATCCCACTTTAACCGCAGGTCCATTGCTTGCTGGAACAGGGGCAGTTGAGGACAACGGCAGTCCTAGCTGGGTCAATCCAAGCTATGTTAGCAACACAGGAGGTTCTTACGCTACTGTGAGCATTCCAGCCAACGGGGGCATCTCGAACATTTTACTTGCGACCAATCTTGGGTTCAGCATCCCCTCGGGGGCGACTATATTAGGGTTCTCTACGACCTTCAAATCCTCGTGCAGCCTTGGGGCGCAAGCAGATTTCCAGACTTACTTAGTAAAGGCGGGAGTGGCTTTTACGGGACTTCAATCCATAGCCACCACTGTCACCGCGACTACGCAGACTGCTGGGGGACTGAGTAACATTGGTGTTGGCAACCCAACGTGGTTGCCGAGCGATGTCAACAGCAGCGGGTTCGGCGTCGGCTTCCTCGCACAAACGGATGTTGGCTCCGTGGGAACGGGAGCCTTTTCCTTGAACAGCGTGCATGTCACTATTTACTACAGCATAGCGCCACAGTGGGCTAACCCAAGCAACATAGAGGGCAATATTGCATTCGCTTCTGTCACGGTCGGTCTGCCCTCCACTTACGGCCCGCAGCAGACGGGTTCGGGCACGAACTACACTGCGCCCGGTGGACCTGCGTGGGTCAATCCCAACGACGTAACTGGGAGCGGCAGCTTCGCGACACAGACGGTCACGACTCCAAACAGTCCAGCGCAAGGTTTGATGTGTCAGACCTTTGACTTCTCCAGTCTTAGCATTCCAGCCGACAGCATAGTAGCGGGAGTAGTGGTCACTTTTACCGCCAAGGTCAACACTTCGGCAGGCAGCCAACTCAATGTGTTCCTCGTCAAGGCTGGGGCACTTGTAGGAAATGCAAAAGAGGTTCCAAACATCGCCACATCTGCAACTGGCTATTCATTGGGATCGAGCACGGATACGTGGGGCGAGACATTCGGTGTAAGCGATGTCAATAGTTCGACTTTTGGCGTCTGTCTCTTCCAAGGGTACACGGGGGCTGTAGGACCGTTCGACTACAGCGTCAACAACGTGAAAATCACGATCTACACCGACTCGGGAGAATACTCGGCTGGGTTGTTAGCGACGGGCTGCGGGTTCGCGGTTCCCGCCACGGGAATTGGTCCCTTCACTGGCTATGAGGTCACTTTCAACGCATCCGCAAGCACGGGAACGCCGAATCTCATTGCACAACTCTATGTGAATGGAGACCCAAGCGGTCTAGCGCAGGTGCAGGCTGTGAATGGCGCAAGCACACCATACACACTCGGAGGTGACACAAATCTGTGGGGCACCACGGGATTGACGGCATCACAAATCAACGCATCCAACTTCGGCGTTGTGTTCACGGCGCAAGCAATTGGGACACCTCCCGTGACCGAGACCGTGGACATCAACGACGTGCAGCTTGAAGTCTTTTGGAACGGCGGCAACAATGGCGCTGCGTGGGTGAATCCACAAAACGTGTCATCTGCTTCATCCTACGCAACCGCTGCGTTTACGCCCAGCCCGACCACGAACACCCTGTGGCTGTTCGCTTCGTCCTTCCCGTTCCAACTGCCGTTTGGTCTTGAGATAAGTGGAATGCGGGTGACTGTCGATTCCTATGCAACGACAGGCGGAGGCACCCTGATTGCTCAACTCGTGTACCAAGGACTGCTGTACGGCGTGCAGAAAGTGGTGGCGATAGAAAATACTACCGCGAATTTCAGTTTCGGTTCAGCAACAGACGAATGGGGAATCCCCGCTTACGGTTTGACGCTCGACATGGTGATGGACCCGAGCTTCGGCGTGGCTTTTCAAGTCTTGGCGGCAGATGGCTCCACTGCCTACATCCGCAATGTGAAAGCTACTGTCTATGGCACCTCCAGCACAAACACGGAATTGATCGCATATCAGAATGCGGAATTGACGGGTTTGAACACCTACACACTGACCAACCTCTACAGGGGTTTGTATGGAAGCTATGTCATCGACAACCCGAAGAGAGCGCAATTTGTCCGCCTCGACAACAACACGCTTACCTACAAGGTTCCGCCAACGTATAGGGGTCAGAATCTCTATTTCAAGGCAATCAGCTTCAACGCCTACGGCAACCAGCTTCAGTCCTTGGCGAACGTTTCTGCACTTCAGGTTCCTATATTGAGTGCTGGCGCGGCACCCGGAGCCATCGATGCCGACAACGGGCAACTGACCACGGGCACCGCCAACCAGAGCGTCTTCAGGATCGATCCTGCGGTTCAGGCCGTGCACGGCACGTTCGGCGTCAGCCAAGTTCCCTATGGATATGCTTTGGCGCAGCCGACTCACGGCAACACCACACCTATCTGGACTCCAATTTCATCGGGAGGCGGCGGAGGTGGCGGGCTTGCGACTAACTGGATTCAGGGCATCGTGGATTTTGGAAGTGACACTGGGCCTGTCACGCGAGTTTATGACGCGAACATCAGCATTCCTGCAACATGGATCACGGCGACAAGCGTCGTGACTTGTTCACTCGCTGGAATTTCTACCGCCACGCATGACGCAGAAGACGGCTTGATCGAGGGCATGGTCTTGCAGGCAGAGAACCCCGTAGCTGGGGTTGGTTTCACGTTACACATTTATAGCCCGCTGGGGAGCTTCGGCGAGTACGTCGTCAACATTGTAGGCAACTAAGGAGAATCAAATGTCAGTACAAATCATAGGTGTAAGCGGTTATATCGCCGATGTCAATTCATCGAATGAGTTGCTCGTCACGACCGCAGTATCGGGTCTGGCGGTAAACGTTGAGTTCTTTAACGGTGTCGCCATCGGAAACCCCACAACGTGGGCTACGGCCCCGACTGGTCAGGTGGTGCAAGGCGTCAACGCCTATTGCGTGCAGGGAACATCACCTTGGGTTGTCAGCGGCACCGTGACCATCGGCGCTGGTTCAGCGGTTATGGGTCACGTCATTGTTGATAGTGGCACCATCACCACGGTTTCTACGGTTACGGCTGTTACGGCAATTACGAACGCCCTACCCGCAGGTACGAACGTTATTGGTCATGTGATCGTAGACTCTGGAACCATCACCACAGTTTCGGCTGTCACTGCGATCACCAACGCCCTGCCTGCTGGTACAAATGTCATTGGGCATGTGATTGTTGATAGCGGGACTATAACCACGGTCAGCGCGGTCACTGCTATCACCAACGCCTTACCCGCTGGTACGAATGTTATCGGCCACGTGGTTGTAGATTCAGGCACCATTACCGCCGTCACTGCCATTACAAATGCTCTTCCTGCTGGAACCAACGTTATCGGTCACGTCATCGTCGATAGCGGCACCATTACCGCCGTCACTGCCATTACAAATGCTCTTCCTGCTGGAACCAACGTTATCGGTCACGTCATCGTTGACAGCGGCACAATTACTGCGGTCACCGCCATCACCAATGCTCTCCCCGCTGGAACCAACGTTATCGGTCACGTCATCGTTGACAGCGGAACCATCACTACAGTCAGCACGGTAACCGCAGTCACGGCAATCACCAATGCCCTTCCTGCTGGAACCAACACCCTCGGAAACGTCATCGCCATACCAGCCACATCAGGTGGTTGCT
>JACTVF010000293.1 GCA_019695435.1 Methanoregulaceae archaeon
CGAGCTCGCCGCGGCAAAGGGCGACACGCTGGGTATCGACCTGGACACGCTCCAGGCCGACCTGCCGCAGCTGTAGTCTCATCGGACGGGGTGCGACAGCCAAGTCTGTCCCAGAGTTTGAGCGGACCCTAGTGTGTGGGGTCCGCTCGCTCCCCCTATTTCAGTAGCTCACTGAACGCGATGACCCCGGTGAAGATCCCGGTGGTCACGAGTGTGATGACAGGATTCACCCCGAGAGCGATGAGCCACGCACCTAACGCCAGGTAGCCGACGATCTGTCGGATCTCGCGCTTGCGCCAGCGCCGCACGTTCGCCCTGACGGCCTGCTCGGCGGTGTCGTGACGCCGGCCAGAGATGTCCTCGTACCTCATCACGAACCTCTCCTCTTCCATGCCCGGCGGCATTACTGCCACACTCGTACATAGTCCACCTGCATCGTGGACGGCACGAAGGGACTGACGCCCTTGTTGGTGACCGCGTAGTTGAGCACCAGGTACATCGGCTGACCGGTGATCTGCGGCCCCACAACGGCACCGACCTTCTTGCCGTCGTAGTAGTAGTCGATGCGGTTCCCGGGCTGCCAGTGAGCGCCGTAGACGTGCCAGCCGGAGTAGTCGCCAGGCACGTCGCTGCCGGCCTGTCTCGGGCCGCCCCCACCCTGGAAGTGGAAGTGGTACGCGGCGTCGCCGCCGAGCCCCTCGAAGATGTCGATCTCACCGGTGACGGGCCAGTTGTGGCCGTCCATCCACCACGCCGGCCAGTTGGCGATCCCGACCCCCGCGAGGGGTGAGTACACTCGGGACTCGAAGTAGCCGCCCTGGAACTCGTACTTCCAGGCGGTGTTAATCATGCCCGAGGAGTATGGGTAGCGCACGCCGTCGACCGACTGCGGCTTGTTGATGGCGGCCAGGCGCAGGTTCTGGCCCGAGACACTCACGCACGTCGGGTCATAGCACGCCAGCTCCCACTCGTTGACCGGGTGGGTAACGCCTTCGGCAAGCCAGCCGGTTGCCCACCTGGACGTGTCCAGGTGGCCGAGGTCAAACTCGTCAGAGAACTTGAGCGTCCAGTTCCCGGGGACGCCGAACGGCACCGGGCCCGTTGGCACGCGGTAGTAGTCAGTCAACCTGTTCACGCTTCCTCCTTGGCTGGGAAATCCCACTGAGAGTTCTTGCGGGCCGCCAGGAGCTGCAGCGCCTGCTGTTCTGGTGTCAGTGGGTCTGCCAGCAACGGATGAGCTCCTATGACCTCCTGGCCGTTGCTACGGTCGCCCCAGCGCACGCCTATGTCGATCCGAGACTTGAGGCCGTCGGACGAGACAACCCGCCGCGCGAACACCCGCGCCCCGTTCTCCTCGGCCAGGCGGCACAGCTTCTCGAACGGCTTGGTCACAGACTGGGTCTCCTGGGACGATTGGTTCATCCTACCGACCTGCGGGCGTAGTTGTACTTCCGGATCTCGAGAGCCAGACGGCTGTTATACAGCCGCTGCAGCTTCGCGCAGATGGCCTTGGTCCCGGGCTGGGCGTTGGTGTACACGAACGCCAGCGGCAGCTCGCCGAACCCCTTGTACAGGATGTCGGTCATGCCGGCCAGGTAGCCGATCTGGTACCCCTGGGCGTAGCCGGCGCTAAAACCCTCCTGGAGCGCCGTCTCCCGCCTGGTCAGTTCCCTCGCTTGCTTGCTCAATGTCTCCCCCTCCCGTCATGCGCCTGTAGGCGCGGACTGTACCAACCAGCCGGACCGCCTCGGCCTGCTCGTGCAGATTTAGGTAGGGCAGCAGGTCGAGCCCGTTTACGTCGTACGCAGTGTGGTGTTCCCGGCACAACGGGCAGATGTGGACCGGGTTGACCCACAACTTCTTCCGGTTCGGGCCGGTCGGCTTGTCGTGGATGCGGCCGATGATGTGGGCGCCCTCAGCCGGCTGGCCGCAGATACGGCAGCCCTCGCGGACCTTCGGCCTGACGCTGGTCCAATCTCTGATTACAGCCACGGGTCTCTGTAGATAGCTTCGTCAGTGAGTGGGCGCCAGAGCGCGTCCATGTCAGCCGCGGCCTGCAGGAACGATAGCATGGCCGCGCGCTCAATCCAGGCGCCGAAGGGGTCGACTGGATCCCAGTCGCGCAACAGCGACATCGGGATCTCGTTGTACCGGTACGGGACGGCCCCACCGGCAAAGAAGTCGTCACTCATGTCACGTCCTCGAGCCAGATGAGCTGTTCAGAGATGACACGCCCCTTGCCGGGGTGGATGAACATTAGCCGCTGCGCCGGCACGCCGGCCGCGCCCATCGTCTGCGAGGCGTAGATCGATCCACTCTCTGAGCTCGGGGTCATGCGCACCATGCCGCCACCCGGCAGGGTGGTGACCACGTTCTGATGCCAGTGCCCCAGGTAGACGTCGTCCCACTCCTCCGGCGGCCCGCCACCAGCGGCCCACTGGGTGATCTTGCGCTGGAGTGGGGGAACCGGCGTGCCCGCGGAGCCGCCCTTAACCTCGTCGCCGTGGATCAGGAGGGCCTTGTAGTTGCCGATCACGATGTGGTCGTGCCACTGCAGGTTCTCTTGCCAGTCGAGGCGCTTCTGCTCGCCCAGGTACGCGCGGGCGAGCTCGTAGGCGATCAGGTCGAGGTTGTCCTCCTTGGGCATGTCGCCCTTGCGCCCGATCCGGCCGTGGTTGCCCGGGACACTTTTGACGGTGACCTTCTGGAAGTCCTCGAGTAGCGACAGGATGCACTCGGCCTCGAGGTGCGCCACGGTCAGCAGCTGCTGATAGGCCGTCGCGTCGACCTCGTACACCTGGCCGGGGAAGACCCCGAGCCCCTCCATCATGTCGCCGCCGAACGCAACCACGATCTCGTTAATCGGGTGGACGTGGCGCATCAGGTCCGCGAGCTCGCGCGTGGTGTTGATGACGTGGCGCACGCGGCGTACGGCGACATCGGAGTCGTAGCTGATGGTCTTCTTGCCGGTCTGCCAGTCTGTCAGGTGCAGCAGCGGGACCAGCGGCTTCTGCTTGCCCATCGAGCGCACCGGCTTGAGGACCGGCTTGGGCTTGCCCACCAGCACCGCAGCGTCGTACGCGGCCTCGCGCACCGCCGCGACCAGCTCGAGCTGAGAGTCGTGTTTGCGGCGCGCGTCACGCTGGAGCGAGACGACCTGACGCTTCAGACCTTCGATCAGCTCATCTTGGTTGATTTCGTCCTCAAGCGCCATCGTATCCCTCCCGGCTGCAGTTGCAGCCTCCAGTGCGGTGCCGGCGGACGGCGTCGCCCGTGACCTTGGGGTCACGCTTGGCAAGCACCTTCGCCAGCCGGGCGCCGGGGTAGCGGTACCTGTCCGCGAGCATGGTGTCGAGCTCGGCGTTCTCCTCTGGAGTCAGCAGGGCGCGCACGATGTGGACGCGGCAGCCGTTCGTACGGGCGTTCGCCTCGGGTAATGCCTCGAGCTTGTCGCGTAGGCTCATTGTTCCACCGGGGGGTTGTGCATGCGGCCGTCGCCGGCGATCAGCAGGTAGCCGGCACAGTCGACCAGGTCGTCTGGATTGTCCCGAACCGTCGCCCGCACGAGCTTCAACGACACCATCATCATCGCGACCGTCGGGCCGTCGATGGGCTCGCGGTCAAGCAGGCCTCCCCACATGCGCCCGATGCGCTCCATCTCCACGACCCCAGATCCGTAACTCCGGTTGCGGTCGCCGCGCACGAGCGCGCGAGCCTGATCGAGTATGTCATTCATGTTTGCTCCCCCTTGCTTTAC
>JACTVF010000294.1 GCA_019695435.1 Methanoregulaceae archaeon
CCGGCAAACCCGATCATGCGCTCGTCACGATAAAAACCGCGGGCAAGGTCGCGGGATGGGCGGAAATCTTCAGTTACCCGATGTTCAGTCCGGAGACCGGTAGGATCACCGGCGTTATCGAACATGTCCGTGATATCACAGAGCAGAAGTGTCTTGAATATACCTATGAACAGGAGATGGAGTACTACTCGGCGGAACTGAAACGCTATGTGGAAACACTGGCAACCACAAACAACAAGCTCAACCTCATGAACAGCGTCACGAGGCACGATATCCTCAATACCGTTACCGGACTCCTGGGAGTGATCGACATGGCGCTTGCCGCTGGGACAAAAGAGGAGGAGACTGCTTTCCTGCATGACATCAGGACTCTTGGGAAGACCATCCAGACCCAGATCGAGTTCACGCGGCAGTACCAGGACATCGGGGTGCAGGTAGCAGAGTGGTACGATGTGCGGTCCATCATCACGTCAGCTATGGAACACCTTCCGCTGAATGGCATCGCCGTCACGATCAATATTGACCGGCTCGCGATATACGCCGATCCTCTCATCGGGAAGGTGTTCTACAACATAGTGGAAAATTCCATCAGGCACGGCGAACACGTTACCAGGATGTCGTTTGATTGCAGGAAAGCCGATAGCGACATCGTCATCATCTTCAGCGACGATGGGGTTGGTATCCCTATCGATCAGAAAGAGAAGATCTTTTTAAAGGGGTTCGGGAAGCACACCGGCCTCGGGATGTTCCTTGCGCGGGCGATTCTTTCCATTACCGACATTACGATCCGTGAGACCGGTGAACCCTTTCAGGGAGCACGGTTTGAGATCTCGGTGCCGAAGGGAGCTTACCGGCTCGCCAATGCGCAGTAAGATCCTGAAAAGTAAGCGATTAACATTCGATTTTCCCGCTTACTGTTTATCCCCGGCTATAGATATACCGGGATCACGGGATCGGGGTCGCACCCGGCTTGAAGATCCAGTACGTGGTGACTGATGCCCGGTGGTACCGGGTGGAACCAGCGTGGTGTGCAGGATCGTTCGATCCCGGATATTACGGCAGGTTGATCGATAAGGCATGGGCAGAGATTTCCTTTGTATTCTCTCGGTGGGGGTTTTGATAAATTGATTGTGAGAGGAAAATTTTATTGAGAAAAACAAAAGTGGCCTATTGTGTGCGTTTTCAGACGTTAACACAAAATAACAAAGTAAATGCTTTTAAACTTCGTCTTTCTTTGAAAAAAGAATCCAGGTATTCCCGGTACTGTTTCTTTTTGACGGACTGTGCCGTAAGGGTCGTTATATCAGGACCAGGAGCAGCCAGAATGAAACGACCGGCAGGAGGATGGACACCACCACGCCGTACCGGTTGATGGGTTTTACCAGTTCGGGTCTGCCCCATTGTTGCTGGGCGAGATAACAGAGGGTGGTAACCGTGACAGTTACGGCAAGGAACAGGTACACGGCTATCATGAATTTGTCGAACAGCTTGAGCACACCGAGACCCGGGATCAGGGCGAGCTGGCCGAAGTGGTACATCACAGCAGAGATGAACATGCTGGTGGTAAGGACGTACCGCAGGTGGACAAGCTCAGGGTGATCGACCCGGATCAGGAAGGAGAGTGCGGCGATGATACAGAAGATTAGGGGCGGGACGATGGTCTGGAGAAGCGAGGCAAGCGCATCATTTGTTATCGGGATATTGTACGAGATCTGGGAAAAGGTCTGGTTCCCGGGATACGAGTGATCGGTGACAGAGAACGTTGGGGTGCCGAACTTCCAGCCGGGGATGACAAACCCGGGTTCCATTCCGCTTTCTTCTGTAAGGGGGACGTAGATGAGTTGCGAACTTTGTAAATTAGCGTTTTCGATCTCGATCGGCAGAATCCCGGATTCGTAGGGGTAATCCATGTTATTGGGGGTAACCCTGAAATCAGCCCTGACCCGGTACCATTCCTCCTTTACCGGACCGGATTTGTCCTCGTATATTTTCTCCACTGAATTTGCGCTGGAAGAGGGCTCGCCGTTCATGAACTCGAAGTTGGCGGTCTCGATGCTGGGATCAGTCCACCGGAAAGTAAGGTAAGAGTCTATGGAGTAGGTTCCTTGGACCATATCGAGGTTATAGATAGAGTTGATAAAGACCGCGACCTGCATTTTGGATGGAGAGGAGTTCACTGCTGGCAGGAGTGACGGTGCGGATTCCGCAGCTGAAACTGATGATATCAGTAATAGCGAGGCTATTACCAGAAACAGGAGCATAGCAGTAATTTTTTGAGGATTGTACTGCATAACAGGATATTTTCTTTGAAAAATAAAGGATTGCCGATTTCGGTCTGGATCCGGCCTTGCACTCCCAGCATCACCGTAGGCAATGGTTGCGTTGGCCTTACGGCATCCCCAGGCCAATCTGGGCACCGTACTTCGAGTACACTTCCTTCACGAGCTCGCCGGACTTCGGGTTGCCCCAGTCATGCATCCATTCCGATACGAGCGATTCGACAGTGATCGGCATCACGCCGGCCTGGAGCATCCGTTTGATGCCGAACTTGTGGGCGGCAGCAGTCGAGTCCCCGCCAGCGTCCATCAGCCCGTACACCTCATAGCCGTCCCGGATCGCATGGAGCGCGGTGTAGGCAAAGCACATGCTCGTCCAGAGCCCCGAGATGACCACTTTTTTCCGTCCGGTCTTCTTGAACGCTGCATAGGTCGGCCCGTCTTCGAAGGCATCGAAACTCGGTACTGCCCGGGCAAATACCTCTTGGCCGGGAAAGAGCCTGGTAACATCTGCAATAAAATCCCCGTTCCTTTGGGGGCCGATGGCCGAGAGCACGACCGGGACACCGAGGATCTGTGCTGCTTTTGCCGCACAGGTCACTGCCGTCCTGATCAGCGCCTTGTCCCCCGACGCGACACCGGCGAACATCGCGGGCTGGTAGTCCACGAGCACGAGTGCGCTGTTCTTGTCCGTGAGCAGTTCCAGTTTACTGTCTTTTAATGCTGGCATTTCTTTCCCTCCCTTGTATAGACCAGACTATCCCTTATCTTCCCAATAAGAGTATCGACAGGTACACCTCCACAACCGGGCTGCCGGGGATGTCGCTGTATCTGAAGGGGAAAGGCCGGACCCTCCTGTCCAAAAAAATGCATCAGAATGATGGAGGGGAATTACCCGGAACCCGGAGTAATAGGGATGGTCTTAAAAACCGGAGGGAAAGAGGAAAGATTTCCGCCGTTATTTCTTTGCTTTCCGGATGATCGTAAGGTCTCCCAGCGTCTGGGTAATCTTGCCCTGCGTCTTCTTCTCCTCGTCGCTTGTCAGGATGTCGACGAGCTTGATGCCGAGCACCTTTTCGAGCTTTTTCCTGGCACCCTCCTCCGGGATCAGCTCCCCTTTCTCGATCTTTTTTATGAGCAGTTCCCGGACCATCATCTGCAGGGCGAGGTCCTTCTGGCTGAGGCCTTTTTCCATACGGGCGTTCCTGACCCGATCTGCATAATCCTCGACGATATCACCCTCCATGTAATCGAACATGTCCCGTTTCCGCTGTGCTGGAACCGTCGCCGCCGGGGCCCGTGCACCCTGAGCGGGCCGGGCGGAAGGCCGCTGCACATCTGTCCGCCGGGGCTGCTGCACCTCGGTACCGAACTTCCCGCACCGGCTGCAGACCTGAAGCTCCGCGCCCTCCACACGGATCAGCTTCGGGGTGCCGCGAATCGTTTCTCCA
>JACTVF010000295.1 GCA_019695435.1 Methanoregulaceae archaeon
TCGACAAGACGTTTCCCACCAACGACTGCTCCATGTGCATCCTCTCGCCGAAAATGGCCGATGTCCAGCGGCACGCAAATATACGGGTCCATACCCTTTCAGAAGTAGAAAAAGTCGAAGGCGAGGTCGGGCACTTCCGGGTCACCATCCGCGAGCACCCGCGTTATATCGACATGGACGCCTGCACCGGCTGTGGCGACTGCATCCAGATCTGCCCGGTCGAGGTCTACAACCGGTTCGATGCCGGTGTAGGGGTGAGGAAGGCGATCTACAAACCCCACCCACAGGCAGTTCCCGACCGGGTGGTTAAGGACAAAGAGCACTGTATCGAATGCGGGCTCTGCTACGATATCTGCGGGCCGCAGGCAATCCTGCACGAGGATGCGGAAAAGGAGGTCGTGATCGACGCCTCAAGTATCATTGTCTCCACGGGATATGACGTGTTCGATGCCCGGAAAAAACTACCGCTCGGGTACCTGAAGTTCCCGGATGTGATCACCAGCCTCGAACTGGAGCGGATGATCAACGCGAGCGGCCCGACCGACGGGAAGATCCGGCGCCTGAGCGACGGGAAAGAGCCGAAGAGTATTGTCTTTATCCAGTGCGTGGGCTCACGGGACATGCTCCTCTCCCGGCCGTGGTGCTCCTGCGTCTGCTGCATGCAGGCGATAAAGAACGCGATGCTCATCCGGGAGAAGCACCCGGAGATCGCTGTCACGATCTTCTACATGGATGTCCGTGCCTATGGGAAGGGGTACGAGGAATACTACGAGAGGGCGAAGAGTGCCGGGGTCCGTTTCCTGCGGGGAATTCCCTCGGACGTGCAGGCCGACAACAACGGGAACGGTCTGCGTTTCCAGGTAGAGAATACCGAAACCGGGGAGGTTGAGATCCTCCGCCCGGGCCTTGTCGTGCTCTCGGTCGGCATCCAGCCCACGGACGCGACCGCTGCGCTTGCCGGAAAACTCGGCCTCGTGCTTGAAGAGACCGGATTCATCCGGTCGGTGCATGATGCAATGGATACCGTAGGCACGATGCGGCCGGGCATCTACGTGGCCGGCGCCGCGATCTCGCCAAAAGACATACCCGACAGCGTGGCCTCGGGGGAGTCGGCGGCGATGCGGGCGTTCATCGATATGAAAAAAGAAGGGGCTGCGAGGGTGCGATCCCGGTGAAGGAGACCGCCACGCTCTGGTGGGACGATGCACTGCCCGGGATCCGGTTCATCGACCAGACCCTGCTTCCCACGAAGTACACCATTGTCAGGTGCACGAGCGTCGACCGGCTGATCACCGCAATCAAACGGCTGGAGGTCCGGGGGGCGCCGGCGCTCGGGGTTGCCGGGGGGTACGGGGTCGCCCTCGCGGCGAACTCCTGCACCGAAGAATCGTTTACCACGTTTACCCGGAAGGTCCAGAAGGAGTCAGGAAGCATCCGTGAAAGCCGGCCGACTGCGGTCAACCTGAGCTGGGGGGTTGACCGGGTGCTTGCACGGGTGCTGGCCGCAACCGATGCGGCATCCGCACAAAAAGCCGCCCTTGACGAAGCCAAGGCAATCGCAGCGGAAGATACCTGCTGCTGCCATGCGATCGGGGAGTATGGGGCTGCCCTTCTCTCAGATCACTGCACCGTGCTCACGCACTGCAACGCGGGAGCCCTTGCCTGTTCCTCATGGGGCACCGCCCTTGGGGTGATCCGGTCTGCTGTCACGGCAGGGAAAAATGTAAAGGTGATCGCCTGCGAGACCCGTCCGCTCCTACAGGGCGCCCGGCTCACCGCATGGGAACTGGCCCGGGACGGGATCGATGTCACGGTCATCACAGATTCCACGGCTGCACATATCATGCGCACCGGGACGATCGATGCCGTGATCATCGGTGCCGACCGGATCACTGGCGATGCGGTCTTCAACAAGATCGGCACCTACATGCACGCCGTCTGCGCCCGTCACCATGGCATCCCGTTCTACGTCGCGGCCCCACTCTCCACGTTCGATGCCACGAGGACGGAACGAGAGGTGACCATCGAAGAGCGCGGGCGCGGGGAACTCGCGGTCATGGGGAACCGGATCCTGATCCCTGATGGGGTGCCGGTCAAGAACTACGCGTTCGATGCGACCCCCATGGACCTTGTCAGCGCGATCATCACCGAGCGGGGTATCGTCCGGCCGCCTCTTGATATCGGAACACTCTTATCCCGCACCGCATCCAATAACGAACCGTAAACGGACATGACCCTCATGGATTTTGATCTCGGTCCCTGGCACAACCTGATGTACATCATCGGCGAAGTGACCGTCATTTTTATCCTCGGGGCGCTCGTCGTATCATTTGTCCTCGTCGTCATCTCCCTGTACTCGATAAAACGCGGGCGTCTCTATTTCCCCCGGTTCATCAAGGCAGGCATGGTTCTCCTGGAAGGGCTCATGAAAGCATTTTTCCGTCTTCTCGGCCTTGAGGACAGGGAGATGCTCACGTTTATTATCAAGATCCATAATACGATGAACGCGAGTGCATTTTCCCGTGTTCCCCTCTCAGAACGTGCGGTCTTTGTCCCCCAGTGCCTGCGATCCGCAAAGTGCCCGGCCCATCTTACGCCCGAGGGGCTCAAGTGTGTAAACTGCGGACAGTGCACGGTGGGCGAGGCCCAGCTCCTTCTCCAGAGACTGGGATACCGGATCTTCATCATACCGGGATCATCGTTTATAAAAAGGATGGTCAAAAAATACCATCCGAAGGCAATCATCGGCGTCGGCTGCCTGACCGAGGTAAAAGAAGGGATCGACCTGGCCGATAAGATCGGCCTTGTTGCGATGGGGGTGGTGACCCTCAAGGAGGGGTGCGTGGAAACCCTCGTCAACTGGCAGGATATCTACGATGTTGCGACGCTGGGGCTCGATCCGGCATCAGTTCCCGACGACTTTCATACTCTTGCCGGTTAACTTTCCGCTCTTTATTTTGCCGTGAACGATGATCGCATCGCTGCTGGTCACGTCACCGACACGGACGTCGGGCCTGATGATAACTTTCCCTCCTGCCGCAACAGAATAGACCACGCAGTGATCGAGAAGGGTCACGTCCCCGGACGCCACAAGCGGCCCTTTGACCCGGGCATGACTTCCGATGATTGCGCTCCCGCATTCAACGTCAAGAGCGACGCTTGACTTCATGCCCAGTTCAAGTCTCCCGGTCACCACAAGCCGTCCCCAGAAATGGGTCCGGGCGGGCACGACAAAATCGCCGTCAATCCGGACATTGCCTTCGTAGTACGCCCCTTTGGGTGCATAATACGTGCTGCCTTTCCGGATGACGTTTGCCATGGGAGTATCAAGGTAGATGAGGCACGACCTTGTGCATAAAGGTTGTTGTCGTCCGGCTGTCGCGGCAATTCACAGGAGAACGGCAGATAATGTGAATATCACGAGAGATGCGAACATCCCGGCCTTGAGAAGGCTGGTGGATCCGGCTGCTTTTACACCGGCAGGATCCGTACAGCCAAGCGCCTTTCCCGCTGCAATGATAATGATGATATCGACAAGGGCGATGCCAAAAAGATACCAGGCCCCCCACCAGAAATAAGGCAGCATGCTTGTTGCTACGGCCGCGACGGCAAAGACAAATGCGATGAGCGCGGTCTTCGTACGCCGATCCGGATGGGCAGAGTATCGGCACCGCCGGCGTGATCCCCGTCAATGTCCTCGGCATCCTTCAGGAGTTCC
>JACTVF010000296.1 GCA_019695435.1 Methanoregulaceae archaeon
GGCTGACCATGACGCTTTGGTTTGCATTCCCGTTGGTAACGTAAAACGTTGCCGTGGCCGCATCCCCGGTAAAGAGAACTGCCGGATCTATTGTATAGTTGGACACGTATACGTTGTTTGCAGCCTGAATAAGATTGGTCGTGGTGTCAGCACTTGCCGGAAAAACCAGAAATCCTAAGGTTACGATGAGGAACAGGAGGATCCCGTACGCGTGAAGGGGAATCCTCGGGAAAATTCTTTTTCCGGCACCCGAATGAGTCGGTCTTCTGTCCGCTGTAAAACCCCGGATATCCGGGTCTGCTCGAAGTTGTGTCATTCCAAACACTCGCTCTCCCCCAAATCTGTAGCAAAATTTTTTACTACAATTTGTTTTACTAGGGTTTTACCCGGGACTTAATAAAAGTGTTCATCCAAGTAGTTAAATTTTTAACAGCTCGGTGATTATTATTGATTATATGGAGAGCATCCCCGCATCTCTCGTAAAATCGCTCAATGATCTCGGTTTATCCAACTATGAAGCGAATGTCTACGCCGCTCTGGTTATGTATGATAACGCGGAAGCGAAAGATCTCACAGAGTTTCTTTCCATCTCAAAGCCAAGCGTGTACGAGGCCTTGGATCACTTGGCGGACATGGGACTTGCCGTAAAAAGAGTCTCAAAACCGGCACGATACAGCGCGGTTTCACCTCAGATGGCCATTGGCCTGCTCATGGGCAACCATCAGAAGGCAGCCGATCTGGCGCTGGCGGCACTGGAAAAACTGGAAAAGGTGACGGTGCAAACCGAGAAAGAGGAGGCCCTCTGGACCATTTATGGCGATAAGAGCATCGAGTATAAGATCCGGGACCTTTTCGGGAAGGCGAAAAACCATATCCGGTGCATGATCGGAGAGCGATACCTCCCGTTCATTGAAAATATACGGATAAAGGATATTCCCCTGCTGCTTATTGTGATATCCGATGCACCGGGTCTTGAGAAAAAACTGCGGGCACAGTTCCCGGGAAAGAACGCGGATATCCATGTGATCCCTGCGGAAAAATTTGGCGTCCCGCCACCATTTGCCCCCCCGGAATTTGAGGAAATCCATAAACTGATGAGAGTCGAAAACACACTCGAACTGATCGTTGATGATGAGGAACTCCTCATGGTCCCGCCGTTTTTCTCCAGCACGGTTTCGGTCCTCAATACCAGGAACAAGGGTGCGATCCTCCATATGAAACTCTTCAGCCAGTTCAACTGGAAGCGGCTCATCGATGGGGGGGAGTTCCCATTTCCCCCTCCCCCCTCAAAAGAAAAAGCGGGCGTGATTAATCGGTAAGACAGAATGCAGCGGGCATACGGGCATGTGAAAACGGGTTCTGTTGCGTTTACGGCGGGTTACCAATATTTCACCTCGTAAAAATTCTCCAATCAACCGCCAACGCAACAGTACATCTATTGAGCATTTTCTACAGAGTCGATAATTCTGCTTGCCTTTTATGTAAACAAATACACTGTTGACTGTGGATAAAATAATAAAGTTATGAACGACTAATTGCAGAATTTGCATAAATAGAAAAGTGCTGTTGCATCTACGGTTGGTGGCGGATTTTTCGCTTCGATAGAATTTACCTATCAACCGCAGACGTAAAAGAACCGGGAGACGGTACCTTTGAATAGATCCATAATAAAAACGAATATCGGAACTACATGTCATCCTCTCTCAAAAGTCTCGACTTTTTTAAGGACTCATACGAGCTCCGTATCGCTCAGCTGAAAGAAGAGAGAGAAAACGGAATAAAGGTGGTCGGGACTTTTTGCCTCTATGTTCCGGATGAAATCATCTTTGCAGCGGGTGCCGACCGGATCGTGCTCTGTGGCGGAAGAGCCGATACGATCCCCGTAGCAGAGCAATCGCTTCCGAGGAACATATGTCCGTTGATCAAGTCCTCGTTCGGGGCGGTGGTCGACGCATGCTGCGGGGGGAACCTGGCGTGTCCTCATGTCCCCCTGGTCGACGTGGTGGTTGCAGAGGCGACCTGCGACGGGAAGAAGAAGATGTACGAGCTCCTCCCTGATTACCTGCCAACCTATGTCCTTGACCTCCCGCAGAAACCCGGGAGCCCTGATGCCCTGAATTATTTCCTTTCAGAGCTCCGGAAGTTCGGGAAGTTCATGGAGGACCTAACGGGTACCATCGTGAGCGATGATGCACTGAAGCGGGAGATCCGGTCGGCAAATGAGACAAAACGGCTCCTCCACCGGCTCTTCGAACTGAGGAGGCGCGACCCGCCCCCGATTAGGGGATCCGAAGTCCTCCGGGTAATGCAGAAACAGTTCTTCCTCTCTCCCGACCAGTTCAGGCAGGGGATCAGCCAGCTCTGCGACGAGATGGAGCTCGCCACACCGGACCCCCGGACAGGACCGCGGATCATGATCTCGGGCTGCCCGATGGCCGCTGGGAATACGAAAGTGCCGGACATCATCGAGCAGAAAGGCGGGGTGATCGTGGTTGAGGAGAGCTGCACCGGAACGAGGTCGTTCTGGGACCTTGTGGATGAAGATAAAGACCCTTGGACAGCCCTCGCAGAGCGGTACCTGGAAATCCCCTGCGCATGCATGACACCCAATGACCAGCGGGTCGCCCGTATTGTGGATCTCGCGAAACGGTACGATGTCCAGGGCGTGGTGTATTACACCCTGCAGTTCTGCCACGCCTACAATATCGAACGTCTCCGGGTGCAGAGAGCCCTGAAGAAGGAAAAAATCCCCTTGCTTGCCATTGAGTCCGATTATGGAGACTCTGACTTGGAACAGATTGGGATCCGGGTCGATGCGTTCCTGGAGATGATCGCGTGATCACCGCCGGGATCGACGCGGGTGCCGCCACGACGAAAGTGCTCCTCTTCCGGGATCGGGAGATCCTAGGGTATCGGATCAACGGCACCGCGTTTGATTTCCTCACCGCTGCCCGGAATATGTTCGACGAGCTCCTCAGGAGCTGTGATATCCAGAGAGAGGATGTCGGGAACGTGTATGCTACCGGGTATGGCCGGAATTCCATTTCGTTTGCAGATAAATCGATAAGCGAGATTACGGCGCATGCGAAAGGAGTATCATTTCTCTTTCCGGAGGTTCGGGGGATCATCGATGTGGGTGGCCAGGACTCCAAGGTCATCGTAATAGAGGACGGAAAAGTCGTGGACTTCCTCATGAATGACAAGTGCGCTGCAGGGACCGGGAAATTCCTGGAATATACGGCAAAGGCGCTGGAGGTTCCAATCAACGATCTCGGCAGCCTCGCGCTTGCGTCCAGCCATCCTGCCGACATCACCAGTATGTGCACGGTATTTGCAGAGTCAGAGGTAATTTCACTCCGGGCGAGGGGCATCACAAAGGAGGACATCGCAGCGGGCCTGATCACGAGCATCGCGCAGCGGGTCGTAGTGATGGCGAAGCGGATGGGATTGAAGGAGCGTATCGCGTTCGTCGGCGGCGTGGCGAAGAATGCCGGGATGAAAGCAGCACTTGAGAAGGAGCTGGGCGTCACCCTTTATGTCCCTTTCGAACCTCAGATCACCGGTGCCCTGGGGGCTGCAATTGCCGCACATGGGTCGGGTACCGGGTTGTAAAGAAAATGCTGACTGTTCTGTTGCATCTGCGGGTTCTGATAAGTTAGCGTTTGGTGACCAATTTATCACCTCGTTAAAAAATCAACCCTTACGCATTAGCACCCTG